>JAGPBS010000013.1 GCA_018063245.1 Alphaproteobacteria bacterium
TAGATCAGATGGAAAAATACACTCCCGTAAATTTATACTCTAAGTTATAATCGAAAAAGTGTTACCTATGTCCCCGCACATTCGTTACCCATGTCTCCGGTCTGTACACTTTCGCAGGGATGACAAAGGAGAACGTGGGGATGACAAAAGAAAAGTTTATTTATTGAAAGAAACCCCTATTGTGATGCCTCGTTTGATTGATTTCTGAAGCCATTGTTTTTGATTTTCGGGGATGAGTTGTACATCAATATTCGTCTGACAGAGTTTGAGTCTTTTGAGCCTTGTATTTTCAATGCCTCCCGGTAATTCACACAAAGGATTGTGAGAAAGAGATAGGACTCGAAGACGTCTAGATTGGTTGATGCCACCTGGGAGTTTGCTCAATTGATTATAATCCAGTTTGAGTGTCTCTAAAAGCGGAAGCCTCCATATCTCTTCATGGATATAAGTTAATCGATTTCTTTGTAAATTTAAGTATTTGACATGCCTTAATTCTCTTATATTCAGAGGGAGGAGGGTGAGAGTTTGGCCTGTGTTAAATGTTCTATTCAGTGTAAAAGAAGGATCTTTTTGACGGACAGAATCTTCAATCATTTTTACGCAAACGCTATATCCTTTGTAGGAAAAAGAGAGCTCTGTTGGGTTGATTTGGTGTTTTTTTCGTAAAGGGATGGCTTCATTCGATCGAACAACAGAGTCAGCAAATTGCCTTAGATAGTCAAGGAAGGCTCCCAGATCGCCATCAAAAGAATCTGGAGAAAATCTTGCCTCTATTTGATCAAGAGGCTCGAAGCCAGATGTTTCTTGAAGTGACAATTGTATAGATTCTAGAATGGCAGGGATCTGGGAAAGATAGGCTGGCGCGGGGATGCCTGCTGTTTTCATCTTTTGGTGGGTTTGTCGTAATAACCAGAGTTTCTGTTTTGCGCTGAGAGCACTCCATGTCAGGCTGACGCGCAGATCCCTTAAAGAGGTTAGTTTTGTCATTGAATCTGGTAATGCACAAATAGGATTCTCTGTTAAGATGAGCGACTTTAAATGAGACAGTCTTGAAAGAGCATCAGGTACGGTTTGAATATTATTTTTATGCAGAGCAAGCATTTCAAGAGATTGCAGGTTTGCAATTTTGTCTGAAATGAGTGTGATGCAATTTTCTATTAAAGCAATTGTTTTTAACTGTAGGCAAGCATAGAGAACCTTCGGAATCTCAGCAAATAAATTTTTGTTTAAATAGATGTGTGTAAGATGAGGTAAGTCCTTAAGACTATCAGGTAAAGACGTGAGGTAAAGTTCGATCAGTGTAATTTTCTCAAGGTGTCTGAATTTTGAAAGTTCGGGTGGTATCAAAACAAGAGCAGAATTGACAAAAGAGAAGCGCTTACTATTTTGTTTGCTTTGTGAAAGATCATCAAGACAACATTCATATGAATGAAAAGCACGTTCAAGAGAAACATGTTGATCGTTGGGTTGAATCATCTTATTGATGTCTCTTACCAATCGGACGAATCGAGACAGGTGATCTAGAAAAGCGTCTTGGCTATCAAAAAAATCATAGGAAAGCCATTCTCTAACATCTTGAGTAGAGTAGACATATTGTTTAATTTCATTTCCATCATCATCTTGCTTAACATAATTTATAATATCATCTTGAATTCTAAGGCAAATTCGCTCGATCTCTTGAAGAATGTAGGTGATTTTAAAAGAGATTTCAATCTGTGTTAGGCTTAAGTGCTGTGTGAGAAAATCTTTTTCACCTTCTTCAATATCTGCAAATCTAGATCCAAATACATGTTGACTGATGAGGTTACGTCTTTCTATGAGTGATTTTGCATAGCGGTTTAAATATCTATTGAGGCCAGCAAGATGATGAAGTTCTTGCCATGGTAGAAATGTCATTAAGAGTAAAAGAAGATGCTGAGGAAGTGCCTCAAGGAGTGAGAGAACGTGTGCGCCGTGTACCTTACAGTTTCTTTCTCTGAAAATGTGTAATTCTCTGTCTTCTATGAGCGTGATTGACACATATTTAAGGCCAAGATAGGTCAATTCTAAAAGACTGCTTGCCTGTAGAGAAACGCTGGTAAGAGGGTTACCTGATAGGCTTAGCTTGCTTAAAGAGCCAAGACGATTGATCACATGAGGCACAGTGGACAGATGATTGGCGGAAAGATCAAGAAGGCGAAGGTTTGTTAGATTTTCAAACTCATCTGGTAGAGTCGTGAGCAAATTTTGTCGTAAACTAAGCTGTGTAAGACTCGTCAAATTTTGAAATGTACTTGGAAGATGAGTAAGGCCATTGCCTCTAAGATTTAATTGTCTTAATTGAGTGAGAGACCCAATTTGTAACGGGAGATAGGCTAATCTATTGCCATCAAGATAAAGTGCAGTAAGTCCAGTTAAATAACCAATTTCAGGCGGTAGGACTAATAAATTAGATCGTGATTGTTTTGTTTTGATTGTTAATGATTGTGCCTCGCTCTCAAGAGCCTTGTGAATGAATTCATTTGCTTCGACATAATCAATATATGACTCTTTTATTCGCAGAGAATTAAGTAATATAGAGTCTGCTTTCATTTTGTCATAGAGCTTTTTAAAAGAGTAAAGATGGAGACAAAAATCAGCTGAATTGCTAAATTCATGTTTAGAGAGATCAGATTCAATATCGCTTGCTTGTCTTGGTTTTATGAGTTCACCTTGAATGCGACGGATGATGTGATAGGCATGATTCGATAAAAATTGTTGAACATCTTCTGGTGATAAATCCAGATGTTCGATAACAAAGAGTTGATGCTCCTCTGTCGGAAGGTCATCATAGGTCTGTCCAAAGATGAGTTGGCTTGCATCATAGGTTAGACGATTCAGCGTCTTAGCAAAGGCTCCTAATGTTGTTTTTTTGCAGACTGTTGTTTTGAAATAAGGACCAATTTTTTCGCCAGCTCTTTTAAGCAGCGATTTGGTAAAGGGACCTTTGTCATGAAAAACTGTGCTTTCAAGCGATGTCTTTCGATTCAGAAAGTTATCTCTTACAGCCTTAATTGTTGATTTTTCAGTCTTCCAGGCTTTTGTTTCAAAAAATCTGAGTAAGGCAGAATGACATTCTGCTTGTCCAACCATCGTTCTATCTCTCCAACATCAATATGACAATTACTGACCTAGGAGCTGATTCAGAATCGCACCAGGATTAGAATTGTTTTTTTGTGCTGGTTGATCTTGAGACGGTGCTTGTGACGGCTCTCCCTCAGGTGCTTGTGAAGGCGCAGAAGAAGATCCTCCACCCAGGATGCCATTGATGATATCTTGAGTCGCAGCGCCTTTTTTGCCGCCTTTTTTACCAAGTAGATTGTTAATCTGATTTCCAAGAGCTTCAGGATTTTTAAGTGATTCCTCAATGATTCCTTTTGCATCAGGCAATACAGTGAGATGATCAAAAGTACCTGAAACAATAAAAGGAATGGTTAGGCTTGCAAGATTCAATTTGCCCTGTGAAGCTTTTGATGTATCTGCAAATTTTGGCACAATCCGGATATTCACACTTTCAGATGGTAAGTCCACATAACCATTACCAGAGAGTTGAACCATTGGGGATTTCATGGCAAGATCGTTTGTGTTGATGCGACCATTGTTCGCTTGGAATGTCATTGTGAGGCTTGAAAATTCTGTTTTTGCATTCGATTGCGAGAATAGTTTTGTAATGTCTCTTCCAATCGCTCCAAGATCAATCCCTTGTATGGATCCATTTTGAATATTGAAGGCACCACTGCCACTCATGCTTTGTTTGAGTTGTTTTTTGGTTGTTCCTGCCATGGTGATAGATCCATTACTGTCGGCTGTACCATTGAGCTTTTTAAAGTCTTTAAAAAGGGTCAGAAGTGGATTCACATCCACATCATCAAGCCCCCAATTTACAGAATAGTTCCCATTGCTTGTGAGCACTGATTTGATATCTGCTTTTCCTTTGAACAAGTTTGATTGCACGAGTTGGCTATTCAGGCGACCACCAGAAAGCGCTGCATCAATGTTTGTCTGTCCAAGACTCTGACCTTTAAGGCTCAAGTTTGTAATACCAATTTTGAAGGTGCCATCTAAAGTATCAAGTGCGGACAAATCAATTTTGTCATCATCTGAGTCAGCAAGAGCAACTTTTGAGAGAAAAAGTTCTTGTAGAGTTGCGGTGGTTAAATTTGTATCGGTTGTTGCTTCTGCGACCATGCGATCAATCGCAATGTTGTTGAATGAGAGATTTACTTTTGCATTTGGTTTTGATGTTCCGAGCGCAATTGTTGCAGAACCTTCTCCTTTATATTCATCAACTTCAATCTGTAAAGGATTGACGGAAAGAGTATTTTGGGCGAGTTGAATTTTCCCTTTCTTGCTGACTTTTGTGAAAGAAGAAGATGGTTTTTCAGCAGCGCCTGATGTCCATTGCAGAAGGGCAGGCAGGTCCTTTGTTTCAAAATCATAATCGCCTTTAAGCTCTCTTGCATCAGAAATAAGAGATTGTCCTGTTCCGTTGAAAGTCATTCTCATGACATTGTTTTCAAGAGACATTGAAAGATCGGATGCTTCTTTTTCATAGAGAGCATTTGCTTTTTTCAGTGTGATGTTAAAATCTGTTTTTTGCCCATGGAGCATAAAGTCTGCTTCAGCTTTTAAAGTTGATGAAAGGCTAGGCATTTCGAGATCAAAATTCAAATGGTCGATGACTTCAGTTTTGTTTTTTGAAGCATCAACATAGGTGAGCTTGCCGTCTTTAATTTTAACTTGGTTGACAAAAAGAGCTGCAGCTGCTGGTGAAACACTGCCTTCTTTCTTTTTGTCAGTATCATTGTTTGATTTGCTTGCAGATGCTGTATCAATCGACCAATTGAGAGTGCCTTCCTTTTTCTTTTCAAGGTAGAGATCTGGGCTGATTAGATCGAGTCTTTCAACGCGAACTTGTTGTGAGAAAATAAGATCTGAAAGAGAGATCACAAGATTAAGGCTTTCAACAGAAGCGAGCTGTTTTGATTCGTTTGGTTTTTTGATTGTTACTTTTGGTGCTTCAAGAGCAATCGATGGAAAAACGGATAAAGAAGCGGTTCCATCAATTGTGATATCGAGACCAGTTTGGTCTTTGGCTTGTTTCAGAGCTTCAGCTTGAATTTTTTCAATAGGGATAAATTTGGCTGCAATAAAGACACCAGCAAAAAGAATGATAATGAGCGCAAGAACGATATATAAGAATTTTTTCATGATGAGCCTCTGAATTAAGCTGTTATGGATGGCTTTCTGAAAGATTGCCATTTTATAGAGAACAATCTATAATGAGTCTCTAATAGGATATATGAGATTCAATTTTAAGGAAATCACAAAATTGCATTCGTTTGAAAAAAATACGCTTCATTTTTGCCATAGCCAGACTGTAGAGGCCTCAGCGGCATTTGAAGAGCTTATATCTTTTTATGGTCAATGTGATAAGGCTAAAGCAAAATGCCTTGTTGCTTTAGGCGGTGACGGATTCTTGCTTCACACGCTTCAGCAGAGTTTAGATTTGAATATTCCTGTTTTTGGTATGAACTGCGGATCGATTGGTTTTTTGCTGAATCCATTGCGACATGATGATTTATTGAATAGGCTGAATCAGACAAAGCCTTATAAGCTCTTTCCCTTACACATGAAGGCGATTGATAAGAATGGCAAGAGTCATGAACGTCTTGCGATCAATGAAGTGAGCCTGCTCAGACAACGGCATCAGACGGCAAAATTATCGATTCAAATCGATAATGTCATGCGGATGGAAGAGCTTATTTGTGATGGCGCATTGGTTTCAACGCCAGCAGGGAGCACGGCTTATAACTTTTCGGCTCATGGTCCTATCTTACCACTCACCTCAAACCTGATGGCTTTGACGCCAATTAGTGCTTTTCGGCCAAGACGCTGGAGAGGTGCTTTGCTCAATGAATCAGCACGTGTTGTTTTTGAGGTTTTAGAGGCCGATAAAAGACCAGTGAGTGCTGTTGCAGATGATCAAGAGATTCGCGATGTTGTGCATGTTGAAATTAGTGTTGATCACACGCATCCCTATGTTTTACTGTTTGATCCCGATCACGGCTGGGAAGAACGGATTTTGCAAGAGCAGTTCAGTAAAGAGTGATACAAAACACCATTTTAAAATTCTACTGCTTCACTCGTCGCTTATGTAGGTAAACTACACTGCGCTTCTCGTTCATAGTATAATTTTATCTGGTGTTTTGTATGAGCGTTGTTGGTTTTTATCGTTACCGCCGCTTTTTACCATCATCAAATGGGTTTTTGCCTTTGCGTAACATGAGGCGAATCGGAACCCCAGGCATCTCAAAATCTTCTCGTAACTGGTTGATGAGATAGTTTTTGTAATGACCAGGCAAATCTTCAGGTAGTGATGTCCACATTGCAAAGGTTGGTGGGCGATGCTTGACCTGTGTCATATATTTTAACTTAAGACGCTTTCCTTTAACCATCGGTGGCGGATGAATCTCGGTCTTTTCATTCAGCCAAACATTCAATTTATTAGTTGAAATGCGGCGATTCCATAAGTCATACATGTTTAAAGCTTGATCAAAAAGCATATCTAAATTTTGATGATGCAAAGCGGAAATTGTTACGTACGGAATGCCTTTGACTTGAGGCAGCGATTTTTCAAGTTGATAGTTGAGTTCAGAGAGTAACTCTTGTTTGTTTTTTGCTAAATCCCATTTGTTGAGCGCGATGATGAGGGCTCGCCCTTCATTCACAACATGACTTGCAATAGTGAGATCTTGATCTTCGAGTGGATGGGTTGCATCTAAAACCAAAATACACAAGTGAGCAAGGCGGATTGCGCGCATGCTCTCTTGCGTTGCCAGAATCTCAAGCTCTTCAGAAATTTTGCTTTTCTTTCTAAGGCCTGCCGTGTCAACCAAGCGAAAGGCTTTTCCTTTGTAATCCCATTCGCTCACAATAGAGTCACGCGTAAGACCTGCTTCAGGGCCTGTCAATGCGCGTTCTTCTTTTAAGATTGCATTCAAGAGTGTTGATTTGCCAACATTCGGGCGGCCAATGATTGCAAGGTGAATAGCGCGTTCTTCTTCAGGGACTTCAACGTCTTGAGGCGCAATCACTTCTTCTTCAAAAGACTCTTCTGTTTCTTCAATTGGTTCCTCAGTGACTACATCTGGGTAAAGGCTTGTGTGGATGTCATGAAGTAAATCATAAATACCAATATTATGCTCGGATGAAACGCGGTAGGGATCACCCAGGCCAAGTTCAAAAGCTTCAGCAACACCCGGGTAGGCTTTCCGTAAATCGTCACATTTGTTGACCGCTAGACTCACAGGGATTCCTAATTTTCTGAGCCAATTTGCAAAATAACGATCAAGCGGCGTAAGCCCTTCGCGACCATCTATGACCATGATGATGTGTGATACATTCTGTTTGAGCGCGCGTTCAGTTTGCCCTCGCATTCGAACCTCAAGACTGTTTTTGCTGCCTTCTTCAAGACCTGCCGTATCAACAAGGATAAGAGGAGGGGAGAGATTCGGTATCTCAGCCTCGCGCCAATCACGCGTTACGCCTGGTGTGTCATGCACAATTGCAAGCTTTTTGCGAATAAGCTTGTTAAAAAGGGTTGATTTGCCGACGTTCGGCCGGCCAATAATGGCTATTTTGTGTAGCATAAAGTCCTCAAAGTATGAATAAAATAAAGAGTTTGTTTAATGTGTATCTTGTCCCGTGTCAGCCTTGCTGTAGGTGGATGCTGTGTTTTTTTGATCGCCGACAAGGCGAATCAAATCGCCATTTTTCATGAGCAAAAGCATGCTATTATTGACAACAATTGGTGCAATGACAGCTTCGCTGCCGTAAGATGCTTTGCCAATCTCTGTGCCATTTTCAGGGTTATATTCGAGTAGCTCACCTAAAGAGTTGGTAATCCACAATTTGTCACCCGCTAAAACAGGGCCATACCAGACGATAGATTCAGGTTTTTTGCGTTGCTGCTTTAAGTCACTGATCCAGAAGATCTTACCATTATACAGATTCATGGCGATAAGCTCTGCTTCATTTGAAATCATGAAGGCTGTATTCCCGCTCACCCATGGCATATTAATCCCACCGACATGCTCTTCCCAGCGACGAATGCCTGTTCTGCGGTCAATCGCAAATAATTTGTTTGCATGGCTCATGGCGAGAATAACTTCTCCTGCAATCACAGGGGGCGCTTTAATATCAGAAAGAGTTGATGTCAGACCGACCTTGCGGTTATTTGCCAAATTATCTGACCATGTCATACGGCCTGTATCAATATTCAGCGCGTTGATTTCACCAGAAGTATAAGCGCCTAATACCAGATTATCTTTTACTGCAGGACTTGAAGAGCCAACCAATGAAGCGTTTTCTGAGATACCAGTATCTTTCCAGATCACTTTTCCGTTGACAGGATTCATGGCCAGCAATTTATTGTCTGCAGTCAGGATGAAAATTTTGTTATCGGTCACAGCAGGGGCAGAACGAATTGGAGATCCAACAGACACACGCCAAAGTTCTTTTCCATCTGTAATGTCAAGTGAGAGAACTTCCCCATATGCTGTTGATATAATGAGGTTTTGCCCTAAAACAGCCATGCCGCCGCCATGTAGCTTTGTTCTTTCTTTCTCAGGCTTTACTGAAACAGACCAGATTTTTTGTCCCGTTTGTTCCTGATAGGCTGAAATTTGTGAGGCTGAATCCATCGCATAAATGATGCCTTGGTCAACGACAGGAGATACGTAAATTTTATTATGACCTGATGAGCTTGAACCAATATTGCTTGACCATTGTTTTTGAAGCGTACCTGAGAGTTCGAGATGATCACTAAAATGATCGCTTTTCATGCCAATCTGAGACCATGAACTGTTCATGTATGGGGCGCTTAGGCTCATGTGATCAGATGCCTCAAGAACAGCTGGCTCTAATTTTGTCTTTTGAGCCAAAACGGAGACACGGTCTCCTTCAAGTTTCTTTTGTTTTTTATCATCAGCGCCCATCCAGCACCCGTTTAGAAAAAGCGAACAGATTGTGAGCGGTAAAATAATAGATAGGCTTTTTGAGCGGTATGGTGTGCGGAATACAAATTTCATAGGGACCTCAAATGATAAGTCATTGAATAATTAGAGAGCTATCTTACTTCTGACTGAGTTGAATTTTGAGAAGCTCAGCTCTGTGTTTCAAGCCTTCAGGTAAATTGTCAATTGCGATAAGCTCTTGCAAAGTCTCTTTTGCTTCATCACGTTTGTTTAATTCCTGGAGAAGAAAGATTTTTAGCTCAAGAACGAGTGGTCTATAGTGAAAATTATCAAGATCGATTTCATCGATATCAGCAAGCACTTCTTCTGGTTTGGCAAAGCGAATTTTTGACATAAGAGCATAATAGTTAGCAAGGTCTTTGTAAATTGCAGGAACAGCTGCACTTTCAACTATTTTATGATAGGCATCATAGGCTTCCTTGAAATTTTCTTGTTTCACAAAAAGGGCTGCTTCATACAATGAAGCTAAATAGGTATAGCCTTTTTTGTTTTCAAGGAAAGGAAGTCCATTTTTAACGGTGTCTGGATTCATCGGCATTGTTAAAAGTTCATAGTAAGAACTTGTGTATGACATGTCTCTTTGGTGTGCTCTATACTGCCAATAGGTAACACCTGATGTGATAATGAGAGCTGAAATAATGGTGATAATGATATAATTCTTATATTTATCCCATACTTCTTGGATTTTGTCAGCTTTTAGATCTTCATCGATTTCACGAAAAATACCTGAAATATAATCGTCTTTTTCCATTGTGCATCTCTACTTAAAGTTTGTCCTACAGTGCCACATCATATCAGGATTTGTTTTGATAAGGAACTAAAAAAGGTTCTTAAAGAGAGCTTTAAGAACCTTTTATTAAAACGATGCTGAAGTAACTTAAGCAGCAGATGCAGCGCTTTGTTCAAGAGCTTTTGCAACTTTGCGTTTAATTTTAAGCGCTTCAGGTGTCAATTTTGCATTTTTTGTCTTCATGAGCATTGCATCAAAACCACCTTTAAAATCAATGGTTCTTTGTGCTTTGCGTGAAATTTTCATGCGAAATGTTTGTTTCAGCGCATCGCTCATGAGTGTTACATTTAAACAGTTTGGTAGAAAGCGACGGCGTGTTTTGTTGTTTGCATGGCTCACATTATTACCAACCAAAACACCTTTGTCGTCTAGAATATCACAACGTCTTGCCATTTTATTACTCCTTACAAAAATCAAGATCTAGCCCGAAACCTTAATATAAAAGAATTGAATCGTCAAGTTTTTTTTCGACTTTTCTGGATTTAAAAAGAAAAAATCGGTTTGTGATCCATTGAAAGAAGTTTTACACTAAAAGAAAAAAGCAAGGCAAAGGAAAATAAGATGAATAAAAGCAGTCAGATAGAGTTGAAAACAATGGCTGATTATGAGCGGCTTTATGCCGAATCAGTCGCTGATCCGGACACTTTTTGGGGAGATATTGGCAAGTGTATTACATGGATAAAGCCCTATTCACGTGTTAAAAATGCAACTTTTCAGCATCCTGTTTCTATTAAATGGTTTGAAGATGGCACTTTGAACGCTTGTTACAATTGTGTCGATCGCCATTTGCCAGAAAAAGCAAATGATACAGCCTTTGTTTTTGTAGGGGATGAGCCGGGGCATTCTGAAGTTATTACTTACCAAATGCTCTATGATAAAGTATGCCGTTTTGCAAATGTTTTGAAGGCGCAGCAAGTAAAAAAAGGTGACCGCGTTACGATCTATATGCCCATGATTCCCGAGGCAGTCTATGCGATGCTAGCTTGTGCACGTATTGGCGCTGTTCATTCTGTTGTCTTTGGTGGTTTTTCTGCTGAAAGTCTAAAGGATCGAATCTTAGATTGCCAAAGCACTTGTGTGATCACAGCAGATGAAGGTAAAAGAGGCGGCAAAATAATTGCTTTAAAGCAAAACGCCGATCTTGCCTTAACTCATTGTCCTGATGTAAAAACCCTGTTGGTCGTTAAGCACACAGGTTGTGCTGTCAATTGGACGGAAGGCCGTGATCTTTGGCTTTTGGATGAAATGACTAAAATGCCAGCAACATGTGAGCCGCAAGAAATGTCTGCAGAAGATCCACTCTTTATTTTGTATACCTCTGGGTCAACAGGTAAGCCAAAAGGCGTTTTGCATACAACAGGCGGATATATGGTCTATATTTCTTTCACGTTTCAATATGTTTTTGATTATCAGCCGACCGATCTTTATTGGTGTACAGCAGATGTGGGCTGGGTTACAGGCCATTCTTACATTGTGTATGGACCTCTTGCGAATGGGGCAAAATCTGTGCTCTATGAAGGTGTGCCAAATTATCCAGACTTCTCACGCTTTTGGCAGATTATTGATGAGCAAAAGGTCACAATTTTCTACACAGCCCCTACGGCTTTGCGGTCCTTAATGAAGGAGGGTGATGCTTTTGTTAAAAAGACAAGTCGTCAGTCTTTGCGTATTCTGGGTTCAGTGGGTGAGCCGATCAATTCAGAGGCTTGGGAATGGTATCATAAAGTTGTAGGCGATGGACGGTGCTCGATTGTTGATACTTGGTGGCAAACAGAAACAGGCGGCGTTTTGATTTCGCCTTTGCCAAATATTACGCCGTTAAAGCCGAGTTCAGCCACAAAGCCATTTTTTGGTGTAAAGCCGATGATTGTTGATGAAAAAGGCGATGAGCTTCATGGTGTGTGTGAGGGGCGACTCTGTATTGCTGAGAGCTGGCCAGGTCAAATGCGGACTGTTTTTGGGGATCATGCACGCTTCGAGCAAACATATTTCTCAACTTATAAAGGACTTTATTTCACAGGAGATGGCTGCCGGCGTGACGCTGATGGATACTATTGGATCACAGGTCGTGTGGATGATGTCATCAATGTGTCGGGTCATAGATTAGGAACGGCGGAGATTGAAAGTGCGATTAATCTTCATCCAAAAGTTGCGGAGTCAGCTGTTGTTGGTTTTCCGCATGATATCAAAGGGCAAGGGATCTATGCCTATGTGACAGTCTTTTCTGGTGAGAATCCATCCCCTGAATTAAAGGCTGAAATTATCGCTATTGTGAGAAAAGAGATTGGGCCGATTGCAACACCGGATGTGATTCAATTTACCCCTGCATTGCCAAAAACAAGATCAGGTAAAATCATGAGGCGCATCTTGCGGAAAATTGCAGCGCATGAGGATGATTCACTCGGAGACATTTCAACGCTCGCAGATACGACGATTGTGTCCTCTTTGATTGAAGGCCGGGAATAACTCTCTCACTGCACCTCAATCAAGACTCCATCCTTTAAAATCAAAAGTCGATCGGCATATTGCTGTCCCTCTTTCATATTGTGTGTGATCATAAGGCAGCTTCTTTTTTCAGCACGGGCGAGTTGATAGGCGAGATTCATGATTTTTTTTGCTGTTTTTGGATTGAGAGCAGCTGTAATCTCATCCAATAACAAAAGCTTTGATGGCTGCATGAGTGACATGATTAAGCTCAGTGCTTGACGCTCACCACCTGAAAGACATGAGACAGTATCATCAAGGCGATTTTCGAGCCCCATGTTTAAGAGACTTAACCTGTCTTGATAAAGGGTGCGGCGTTTGCTTTGAGACCAGAGCGCAAGGCCTCGTCTTTTAGTGCGACGATCAGCAAAGGCAAGGTTCTCGAACAGGGTCAGGTTTTCCATTGTGCCAACACGTGGATCTTGCATAACAGAAGAAACAACGGCCGAAAAAGCAATTTGGTTTTTATGTGTCATGTCTATCTCATCAATGAGAATGCGGCCTGAATTTGGTTTTTGTGCGCCTGAAATGAGATTGAAGAGAGTCGATTTACCAGCGCCATTCTCACCAATAATCACAACAAATTCTGACGGTAATATCTCTAAGTTTAAATAAGAGAATAGCTTTCTTTCCAAAGGTGTTCCTTTGCCGAGCGTGAGAGAAATATTGTCAAGAGTCAGCATGGGCGTCTCCGTGATAGGATCATAATCGAGGTTATCAGAAGACCAGTGATTAAGTTTAAATCACTGCTTTCAAGCCCAAGTGCATCACTGTGCAGCGCAATTGAAATGAAGAGGCGATAGAGAATCGATCCAAAGACACAGCTGAGAATTGAGACCCAAAGTGAGCGGTTTTGAAAGCATTTTTCGCCGATAATGATGGAAGCAAGGCCGATAATGATGGTTCCAAAGCCGCTTCCGACATCTGAAAATTCTTGATGTTGACTGAAGAGGCCTCCGCCAAAGGCGATGAGTCCATTGCTGAGGGAAAGGCCAATGAGTGTCATTTTTGGGATCGAGATGCCATTGTTAACAGCGAGTCTTTTGTTTTGGCCAATGCTTCTGAGGCCAAGGCCAAAGTCTGTCTGCAAAAGATAGGCTATCAACAATATGATGCTGATACTTATGATGCTCAATATATAGAGAGAATTTAAACCCGTGAAAATGGTTTTATTATCGAAAAGCACAAGATTTGGCTGGCCACCCATAATGCGTAAGTTTAACGAGTAAAGCATGAAAGCAACCAGAATGCCCGAGAGTAAATCGTTGATTTTAAATCTTAAGTTTAAAAATGCGGTTACAAGGCCGGCACATCCTCCCGCTAAACAAGACATCATGATGGCAAGGATAGGTGAAAATCCGAGCTTGATCAGAATGCTTGATGTGGCTGAACCCAAGACAAAACTGCCATCGCATGTTAAATCAGTGAAATTCAGGATCCGGAAACTGAGATATATGCCGATAGCAATAATCCCATAGATGAGCCCGAGATCAAGGCTCATCAATAGTTCGTTCAAACTCATTCTGAGATCTCATTTAAAAGTGTGGTTGCGCGCTGCATCACCTCAGGCTTAAGGTCTAGGCCTATTTTTTCGGCCGCTTTTGCATTCAGAAAGAGTTCAGTTTTTGTTGGGAATTCAACTTCAATTGAGCCAGCATCAGTGCCATTCAGAATCTGTATGATCATGGAAGCGGCTTGGCGGCCGAGATCGTGCTGATTTGGCCCTAAAGCAGCAAGCGCGCCCAATTCCACAGCGTCTGTATCACTCACATAAACAGGAATCTTGTCGTCGGTTGCAATTTTGATAATGCTTTGAAGGGCACTTAAAGCTGTATTGTCATTGTCAATAAAGATGGCATCAACTTGATTGATCAGTTTTGTTGTTGCTTGTGGAATATCGGTTGTCTTCGAGGCACTTTGTTTGATGAGCGTGATTCCCTTTTTCTCACAGAGAGGTGCTAAGGTGTCAAGAGAGGTAACTGAGTTCTGTTCGCCAGGATTATAAATCACACCGAGTCTTTTTAAATTGGGTTGCAATTCAAGAAAGAGATCAAGCTCAGCTTCAAGATCAACAGCATCAGAAACGCCTGTTGTGTTCTTGCCAGGCGCTTGAATTGTATCGATCAATCCAGAGCCAAGAGGATCTGTGACAGATGCAAAAACAAGAGGTGTCTTTTGCGTGGAGGTATATTTGGAAAGGCTGAGGGAGGAGAGTGTCCCGAGGCCAACAAAAATATCAGGCCTTTGATTTGCAAATTTTGAGGCGATTTGTGAAGCGAGAGCAAAATTGCCTTGGGCTGATTCAATGCGAAGAGTTAAATTTTGATCTTTGATGAATCCATTTTCTGCAAGACCATCTATAATGCCTTCAATGGCCCGGTTTAAAGCAGGATTGTCACTGGATTTGCTGATGAGAATTTTGGTTTGTTTTAATTCTGCACTAAAGCTTTGTAAGCTGAGGCAAGAGAAGAAGAGGGCAGTTAATAATACTTTGAATTGAGTCATTTTTAAGGTCCTTGATTTTGTCGATTGAGGATGAGTCTATATCCGTGATAGGGTTCATCTTTTAAAAAGCGGGCAACCCTGCCAATAGTAGTGAGGCTTGCTCCTGTTAATTTATGGATCTCTCTATATGAGAGTTTTCCATCCGCAAGGAGTTGACAGACGCGCCATCTTTCTGATAAAGCGCTGAGCTCTTGCGGCGTGCACAGATCTTTCAGAAAGAGAAAGGCTTCTTCTTTGTTTTGGAGTGAAAGAAGCGCCTCACAAAGCTGAAACTGTGCGGTGTGATGATGATCTGGGTCCATCTTATTGTCTCCTCAATTGGTATAATGTGCTACTATGCTAGTACAATAGGGCGACGGGGTCAAGAAAAAAATTGAGATTGGGCCAAAATTTTAAGTTGAAAATGTAATTCATCTTCTGTAGGTTTTTACAAAGAATATTTTTATAAACCGTTATAACAAGAAAGGTAATGACATATGACACTTCTAGATGCACTCAATTTATCACAAAAAACCTCTTCTACAGCCGTGCTCCAAAAGCAAGGCGCTCGATCGATTCAAGCCGAGGCAGGAAAGCAAACCCCTAAAGTATCTGAGATCGATTTTGCAGACAAATTAGCTGAGCTCAATAAATTGCCTCTTTGGGATAGGGAGTGGAAAATTATTTGTCTGAAAAAAATTAATAACATTCCAGTGACTTTAGATATGAAACTGAAATTTCTACAACCGGTTTATGAGCAAAAGTTGAGGGAAGCTGAGACATTTGATGATATTCTAAAAATTTTTCAACAGGGTGCATTTCAATGTTTTGAAGGAGATGTTTTCAATTCTCAGCTCTTCGATTCTTATATTAAGCCAGTTATTGAACAAGTTGCAAGAGAACGAGAGATGACTCTCACATTGCGAGATATTACTATGGTGCTAGGACGCTCTCCCTCATTGTTGCGCGGATATCTCGAAAATTTGCTCCGAACGCAGTATGAGATCTTATTACTTGATGATGTAGAGAGGTATTTCTCTCAAACCATCAACGTTCTATTCGAAATGTTTTATCTCTGGTCTGTCTGCGTTATTCATAATACAAAAGAACTGCATGATTTTTGTACAGGGACTCTTCCTGTAACAAAGATGAAATTTGATTATGAGATGGGAGATGCAGATACTGTGCTGCTTGCTGAGGCTCTTGGATGGAAAGAGACTCTGACAAATTTGGATCTTTCGTGGCCTAGCAAAATGGGAGATGCGGGCGCTGAAGCGTTTGCTGAGGCTCTTAAGGTGAACACTACTCTGACAAGTCTTAATATGATGGCGTACGAGATTGGAAATGCAGGTGCTGCGGCGCTTGCTGGGGCTCTTAAGGTCAATAAAACCCTCACAACTCTTAATTTGTTCCATAGCAACATTGGAGATGCAGGCATTGTTGCGTTTGCTGAGGCACTTGAAGTGAATGAGACTTTGACAAGTCTTCATTTTTGGGGCGCTCGTGGCGACATGCGTGGCGAAGGTATAAGAGCGCTTGCTAAGACTCTTACAGTGAATAAGACGTTGACAAGTCTTAATCTGGATAGTGTCCGAACTGGAACTGAAGATCTTGAGATGCTTGCTGAGGCTCTCAAAGTGAATGTGACATTGGCAAGTCTGAGTCTTAAGAATAGCCAAATCAACCCTAAAGGTGCAAAAGTGCTTGCTGGTGTTCTCAAAGTGAATGAAACCTTGACAAGTCTGGATCTTGAGGGTAACTCTATTATGCCTCAAGGCGCAATAGTTCTTGCTGAGGCTCTCGAAGTGAATAAGGCGCTGATAAGTCTTAATCTTGGGAACAACTCACTGGGCGCTGATAGCATGATCCTTGTTGGCCATTCTATACCGGGTAGAAAATCTCAATTTTATTCTTCTTTGAATGATGTCAAGGGCTTTGCAGTAGCCCTTGCTAAGGCTCTTCAAGAGAATAGAACGCTGACAAGTCTCAATCTTGAGAGTAATCACATAAAAGATGAGAGTATAGAAGTGCTTGCTAAGGCTCTCGCAGTGAATGGAACCTTGACAAGTCTTAATCTTAAAGATAACGAAAGTGGAAATGTAGGTGCAATAGCCCTCGCTGATGCCCTCAAAGTGAATAGGACGTTGACCAGTCTTAATCTTGAAAGGAACAAAATTGGATCAATTGGTGTTGTGATGCTTGCTGCTTCTCGTGCAGAGAGCGACACGCGGACAAGCTTTTATTTTGGGAACAACAACATTGCAAATTCTCCAAAACAATTTCTGACAGAGATAAGCACTTTCTATAAAGGAAGTACCTTTCAGTTTTAGTTTCTCTTCATTCATCATGACATGATTGAGACTACTGCAGAATAGAGTTTTATAGGATTGTCTCATTTCTGCGGTCTGCTGTTGATATTTCACCTGTGCTCTATTATGCTGTCACCTCTATTAATTTATTGTTGCAATTTTAAAAGTTAAGTTTATAATTACAACAATGATACCAAGATATGCAACATCTATTGTCCAAAAAGCACTAACACGAGAAGCGGCGGTTGCTCTTATCGGGCCAAGACAGGTTGGAAAAACCACTCTTGCTTTCCTTATTGGGGAGGGGCAACCTTCTATTTATTTAGATCTTGAAGCGAGAGGGGATCGTGAGAAGCTTTCCGATCCTGTGCAATTTTTACGACGCCATACCGATAAATTAGTTATACTCGATGAAATACATCGTGTTCCAACGTTATTTGAAGCGCTGAGAGGTATTATTGATGAAGGTCGACGCATTGGCAAAGCGACAGGTAGATTTCTATTTTTAGGATCAGCGAATATTGATTTGATGCGGCAATCAGAAACTTTAGCCGGACGCATTGAGTATGTGGACCTTGGGATTTTGAACGCACTCGAGATCAAAGATTATTCCGAGCTAGAAAAATTATGGCTCAGGGGTGGTTTCCCAAGAAGCTTTCTTGCTGCAGATGATGAGGATAGTTATTTAAAGAGACAGAACTTTGTTCGCACTTATTTAGAGAGAGATATTCCTTTATTTGGACCAAGAATAGCTTCAGAAATGCTTGAGAGATTATGGATTATGCTTGCGCACCATCAGGGAGCCATGATTAATCAGGCGGACTTATCAAGAAGCCTGGGCGTATCAGTGACAACTATTAAAAATTACATTGACCTTTTAACAGATCTATTACTTGTCAGGCAGCTTCATCCTTATGCAACCAATGTGTCAAAACGACTTGTTAAAACACCTAAAACATTCATCAGAGATAGCGGGCTTGTTCATGCTCTTCTGGGTATTGAAACGTTTGATGAGCTTTTAGGGCATCCTATTGTTGGTGCGAGCTGGGAAGGCTTTGTGATTGAGAATCTTCTTTCTGCTGCGCCTTTTCGTACTTTGTCTAGTTTTTATAGGACTGCAAGAGGAGCAGAGATTGATCTCGTACTAGAGCATGGTGGCAAGCATGGCCTTTGGGCAATTGAAGTCAAAAAGGGGTTTGTTCCAAAAATGCAAAAAGGATTTCTTGTTGGGCTTGAAGATATTCAACCTAAAAAAGCCTTTATTGTTTATGGAGGGAAAGATCGATTCCCTAAAAGCAAAGATGTTGAGGTCATTAGTCTAATTGAGTTGTGCCAAGAACTCTCAAATCTCGTATAATGATCAGCTTTTCTTTATCAGCTTTGCTCATTTGCTTAATCTGATATTCAAGCTGGTAGGCTGCAGTTTTATTTGGCATTTTTTGTTGGAAGACAAGCCTCAAAGGCGCTTTGCCTCTTAAGTATTTCGCGCATTTTTTGCCTTGCGATTGATGTTCCAGAAAGCGTCTTTCAACATTAATTGAAACGCCCGTATAAAGGGAATTATCGTTGCCGCGAATGATATAGACGTACCAGATAGGAGCATTTGTCATCTTAGCGTTTCTTGATCTATTGTACAAAAGTGAGTCAATGGGGCATAATCTTCTCTATCGGCTCTTTGCAGGGCTGAGATATATTGCGTTCTAATATCGGAATCAATTGTTAGGTTCAGATTGTTCCATTGAAATGGTTTCTCATCAAATTGCTTCAAAAGAAGATCTGTAATTAATCTAGAAAGCCTACCATTCCCATTGTGAAATGGGTGAATTTTGACAATTCTGTGGTGAAATCTAACGGCGATATCGTTTGATGTATATGTTTTTTCAGTTATCCAGTATCTAACATCTGCGCAAAGAGTGAAGAGGGATTCCTGGATAAAGTAGGGCGCTACCCCAATGTTTGTCTGGTATTGCCTAAATTGTCCTGCCCATTTCCATGTTAAGTTGAACATTTTGCGATGAAGGGTTTTCATGAAATCTGTTGATAAAGGATCAATTTTCTTTTTAGTGAGAAGCCATTTGTGTGCTTCTAGGATGTTGGCTTGTTCATGTTCATTAACTTCATTTTGTGTTAAAACATTCGTAGGGATTAAGTTATGTGCTTCATCTTCATTATAAGGCGTTGCGCCAATAGCATAAATGAACTTCATTCGTCTTCCCATATAAATGAAATGTTTTTTTTGTTTTTATAGGATTCTTTTAGTTTGTCAACTAGAAATTCAATTTCTTCATCTTGTGTTTTTTGATCTTCAAGTGCCATTGAATTTCTGATTAATAAAACAGTTTTTCGTGCCTTTTCTTCTATTCTATTCTGAACTATTTTTTCAAGGGAATCTTTAGGGAGGAGGGTATAAAAAAGACGACAATTTAAGACTGGTGCAATTTTTTCAAGCGTCTTTAGGTTTATTGTTCCTCTTTTTTCTGATGTTTCCATTTGTTGAACTGCTTGAGTACTTACTTTAAGTTTTATTGCAATTTGTTCGTGAGTCATGCCCAATGCATCACGGATAGCACGAATCCATCCGTGTCTTGGTCTTTCAGGTAAGGCGTTTGTTTTGAAGTCTTTAAAAGTTCTGTCTATTTGACGTTGTGATAGGTCTCTCATATTCATTTTCCTGTTTTCTCTTCTAAAGTATCAACTTATAGATTGATTGTCAACACAAAAAAACAATATACAGATTGTTTTTTTATAAGAAATATCAATCTTTAAGTTGATTTTTTCATCTTAGCGTTTCTTTTTGAGCCCATAGACGTAGGAGATAATTTTGGCAACGGCCTTATAGTAGTCTTCCGGAATTTCTTCATCAAGATCTACGTTGGCATAAAGAGCACGCGCTAGAGGTGGGTTTTCAACAATGGGGACCTTGTGTTCTTTCGCAATCTCTCTGATTTTAAGCGCAATCCGGTCCACACCTTTAGCAACAAGGACTGGCGCTGTGTTTCGGAGCTCTTCATACTTCAGCGCAATCGCATAGTGCTCAGGGTTGGTGATGATCACATCTGCGCTCGGAACAGCTTGCATCATACGACGCTGAGAGCGCTCTTGTTGCATTTGTCGTACTTTGCTTTTAACGAGTGGATCACCCTCTGTTTGTCGATATTCTTCCTTGATTTCATGATGGCTCATGCGCATTTTTTTCATGAATGCAAAGCGTTGATAAAGGTAATCGAGAATTGCAATCAGGAATAAGACAGATAGAATTGAGAGTAAGATTTTGACGAGCAAAGATTGTATTTCGCTAAGCCCTGTGAGAAGGTCTGCCCCTGTGAAAAGATTTATTTTCTTAACCTCTGGCCAAAGGATCGCAAAGACAATCGAGCCTGTAATGGCCATTTTGATGATCCCTTTGATAAAATCAACAAAAGAGTTCATTGAAAATATCCGCTTAAGGCCACTTATAGGTGAAACACGCTCTAACTTTGGCACTAAATTTTCAAGAGACATTTTCCCGCCGACCTGGATGAGCTGTCCGATGATGGCGGCTAGGCTTGCAAGGCATAAAGGAATGGCAAGCAGTTTGATTGTGAGGAAAAGGCCGTCAGTCATGATCGAGCCCGTTTCAAAATTATCAGCGTGAAAGTCCCCTGCATTTTGTAAAAATGTAGCAAGACCATTAAAGCTCCATTTTCCTAAAGTGGGCGCAAAAACAAAAGCGAGAAAAAAAGTTGAGAGAATCATCATCCAATTGTTGATCTCTTTACTGCTGAAAATTTGTCCTTTTTTCGCAGCTTCATCTAGTTTTCGCTGGGAGGGCTCTTCCGTTTTCTGGGAATCATCATCACTATCATCATCAGCCATGATTCATCTCCCTTCCTAATTCAGGCCAAATAGACCGCCCAAGCCTTGAGCAGTATAATTCAGCCAATAGATTAACATGGTCATGACCGTTGCGGCTACAAGAATGATTCCGACCAAAAGTTGGATAGGCATAGCTATGAAAAAGACCTGAAGCTGTGGCATCAACCGAGATAAGATGCCAAGCGAAACGGAAAACAGAACGCTTAAAATGAGAAAGGGTAGAGACATTTTGACGCCAATAATGAAAGCATCGGCGATATATTTAAGCATTGTATCTGAGAGATCGTGCAGTGAAATCGTTTCGAGTGGTGAGAGATACATGTAGCTTTCAACAAGCCCTCTGATAAAAAGATGATGAAGGTCTGTGATATAAATCAGCGTTGTGCCAATAATTGTGTAGAACACACTGGCCAAAGATCCTTGTGATGAAAGGGCGGGGTTGAACATGGCTGCGTTCGAAAATCCGATTTGGAATGAGATTAAAGTACCTGCAACATCGAGAGCTGAGAGGAAAATACGAACGATCATGCCTAAAAAAGCACCGATCATGACTTCCTTCAGCACAAGAAATAAAAGAATAAAGACATTGTGTGGCACTGTTGGTAGATATCGCTGAACAACAGGAAAGAGGATAACAGAAAGACCAAGGGCCAGAATCAGTCGAATTTTTGTGCTGACAAAATTATCGCCAATACCTGGTACCAGCATGAGAGCAGTGCCAATACGGCAAAAAATGAAGAACCATTCAAAGATATGCTGGGTTAATAGATCTTCAATCATCGCTTAGCTGACGCCTAAGTATGTGATTCTTTCTGCTAGATATCCCATGAAATCTGTGAGTGTTGAAATCATGTAAGGCATCAAAAATATCATAGAGATGAAGATGACCAATATTTTGGGCACGAAAGAAAGAGTCATCTCTTGAATTTGCGTTAAGGCTTGCAGAAAAGAGATCGCGACACCAACAAATAAAGCAAGCAGCATAATTGGAGCCCCAATCTTTAATGCAACGATAATAGAGAGTCTTGCGAGCTCGATAGCGTCAATTTCAGTCATTTATATCTCAGATCTAAGGTGGTCGTTATTAAACAGGTGTTCTGTAAATTTCTTGGAGAGCTTGGACAACTTCTGTTCGGATAGCTGCCGTTTCTTCCAATTTTGCTTTCGCTGTTAAAAGAGAGAAAACAACTTCCTGAGCGCCTTTTTTGCGATCGAGTGATTCTGTATTGGTTTTTTCAGATGCTTTGATAGAAGAAATTGTATCTGTGACTTGATCTTGGACCATATCTTTTAGAATGCTCCCAAATGAATTATTTGCACTTGGTGCATTCATTCCTGGTTTGCCGGCGCTTTCTTTTGCCGATGTGTAGGCCTTCATAATTTGGCTGCCTAATGTGCTTGTACCTTCTGGCATGATGTTTATCCTTTTTATAGTGGGCTATCATTATTATGGTTTGAGAAGATTCACAGTTTGGCTGTGCATTTCTTGTGTTGCTTTGATCATCTTGAGACCGGCTTGATAATTATGCTTAGCCTCTTCATAATCTGCCTTTTCGATGATTGGATTGACGTTTGGGTATTCAACATATCCATTTTGATCTGCTTTTGGATGTGAAGGTTCATATCTTTTTTCAAAAGCGCTTTGGTCTTTGACAATCTTTTTAAGATTGACTTGCTTTTGATTGTTTTCACGGTCAAGAACTTGCTGAAAAACAGGGATCTCTCTTTGATATGGTTTGCCGTCACCAGCATCTGTTGTTGCTGCATTTGCAAGATTTCTAGCTGCTATGCGTGATCGATCGGATTCTGCTTTCATGCCAGAAGCTGAAATTTTAATCGTATCAATAAATGCATCACTCATTTGAGGTTATCCTATTGGTTATTTTTTATTCAAAGCGAGCTTCAACATGTTCATGTATTCTTTGATTTGCATATGAACAAGTTCATTTTCCATTCTGACATCTGCGGCTTCAAGCATTTGTTCTTCAAGGTTAATCGTATTTCCGCTTTTTGTAATTTGATAAGGCTTTTTTTGTTTTTCTGTATCGTATCCTTGAACAGCAGAAAGACCTGGGCCGCCGACAAAGTGTTTGGCATTGGTTGTAATTGGGGATCTAGCCGCGCTCATTTTTTGTTGATTGCTTGATTTCTTAAGTTCTTTTTCAAAATTGGGCCTATCAATCGTTAAGGCTTTCTCATGAGGAAGGCTTGCATTCGAGATATTTTTCGCAATAATAGTCTGCTTGGCCGCCAGCCAATGTGCTTTACGAAAAAATCCTTCGAGAAAGGACATAGAAATCTCCTCTTTTACTCTCATTACTCTACGATTGGAAGGTTAAGAAAGTATTAATTTTGAGGGTATTAACCATCTTCAATACTTCACAAAAAGATTTGAGGGATAGATATCATGTGATAAGATGGGCTTTAAGCATAAGGAAGCCTGAATGATGACAGATAAGTTTTTAATGATTTTACCCGATCGCTCTTGTCTTCGCATAACAGGGGCAGATAAAAAGCAATTCTTGCAAGGTCTGATTACAAATGATATTGAGTTTTTGTCATCAGATGCCTCAATTTATGCATGTTTTTTAACGCCGCAGGGTCGGTTTGTTCTTGATTTTTTTGTTGTGCAAATGCCACAGGATGATGCTTATTGGATTGAGGGCCCATCTCATTTGCTTGATTCGTTCATGATGCAGCTAAAGCTTTACAAGCTAAGATCAGATGTGCAGATTGAAAAAGTAACCAATGCGCAAGTTGGTGTGTCTCTCTCAGAAAAAAGCATAAGCCTATTGCCGAATGCTTTCAGCTATGGTGATCCGCGTTTTTCCGAATTAGGCTTTCGATTTATTATGAAGAGCTTAGATCCAATTGAGCAGATTGGATCCATTGATCAATATGAAAATCTTTGCTTGTCATATGGGATTCCTCAAACTGGGCAGGATCTGGTGCCAAATCAAACTTACATACTCGAGGCGCACCTTGATAAATTGAATGGTGTCTCTTTTGACAAGGGGTGCTATTTGGGTCAAGAGCTGACAGCGCGTATGAAATATCGTGGCTTGCTAAAGCGCGCTCTGTATCCTTTTAAAATTGTGAAGGGCGCACCGCAAATTGGTTGCGAGCTTATAAAAGATGGAAAAGAAATTGGGAAGGTAACAAATCTCTCAACTCATTTTGGGATGGCCTTTGTTACAATCAGTGAGGTGCAAAAAATTTTGGCAGAATTGAAAGGTAAGCTTGAACAAGATGATTTTATTGTTGAATTTTTTAAGCCTGCTTGGCTTCGTTAAAAAAAGTGATTTAAAAATGTGGATTTCATTTGACAAATAACCAAATATTCATTCAATTCTATGATGATAGATATTCAATGATTATTTGGGATAACCATGACAACAAAAAAACAAAGACCTTTGTCGCCGCATTTGACAATATATCAAGTTCAAATAACCTCAACCTTGTCGATCTTTCATCGGCTGACAGGTGTTTTTCTGACCTTGGGGACAGTCTATCTTTTTGCATGGCTTATGGCAGCGGCCATGGGGCCGGAAACTTACACAGAATTTAGAATGTTTGCCTCATCGTGGTTCGGGATTCTTTTGCTTTTTGGTTGGAGTTGGTCCTTTTTTTACCATCTTTGCACAGGTATTCGCCATCTCTTTTGGGATATAGGCATGGGGTATGATTTAAAAACAATGACTTTTACAGGGTGGATAGCTGTTTTCTCCTCCTTTGGTTTGACCTTTGGGCTTTGGTCAATCTATTTAGTGAATTAGGAGGGATGATTATGTCTGATTTCAAAACATCTTATAAAAAAGTCAAAGGCCTCGGTTCTGCTAAAGGTGGTACAGATCATTGGTGGATGATGAGGCTAACATCGGTTGCTTTGATTCCTCTGGGGATTTGGTTTGTCTTTAGTTTGGTTGGTCTTATTGATGCAGATTTAACTGAATTTGCAGATTGGCTCAGGAGTCCTTTTCAAGCCACGATGATGGTTCTGTTTCTAGGATTTCTTTTCCATCATGCTGCAAATGGGATGCAAGTTGTTTATGAGGATTATATTCACTGCGAAAAAATGAAATGGTTCGCCATTTATGGAACAAAATTTGCATGTTTATTTATGGCTGTGGCATCTGTTGTTGCAGTGATTAGAATATCATTTGGGGGTATGTAAAAACGAATGACTGAAGCTTATCAAATTGTTGATCATTTTTATGACGTTGTTGTCGTCGGTGCAGGTGGTGCTGGACTAAGAGCCACCTTTGGCATGTCAGAGAAGGGTCTGAAGACAGCTTGCCTTTCAAAAGTTTTTCCAACACGGAGTCATACAGTTGCCGCGCAAGGTGGTATTAGTGCTGCTCTTGGGAATATGGGTGAGGATGACTGGCGTTTCCATATGTATGACACTGTGAAAGGCTCAGACTGGCTCGGTGATCAGGATGCGATTCAATATATGTGCCAAGAAGCGATTCCAGCCATTATTGAACTTGAACATTATGGCGTTCCTTTTAGCCGAACAGTTGATGGAAAAATCTATCAGCGTGCCTTTGGCGGCATGACAACTCACTATGGTGAAGGCAGAGCGCAGAGAACTTGTGCAGCAGCAGATAGAACAGGTCATGCCATTTTACATACGCTTTATCAACAATCCTTGAAGCATCAAGCGGAGTTTTTTATTGAATATTTCGCGCTTGACTTGATCATGGATGATAAAGGTGTTTGCCGTGGCGTGATGGCGCTGAATTTAGATGATGGTACAATTCATAGATTCAATGCGCACATCACTGTGCTGGCAACAGGTGGTTATGGACGGACTTATTTCTCATGCACATCAGCCCATACTTGTACAGGTGATGGCGGTGGTATGGTCTTGAGGGCAGGTTTGCCGTTGCAAGATATGGAATTTGTTCAGTTCCATCCAACAGGAATTTACGGTGCTGGCTGTCTGATCACAGAAGGAGCACGCGGAGAAGGTGGGTATCTCACCAACTCACAAGGTGAGCGTTTTATGGAGCGTTATGCACCATCAGCAAAAGATCTAGCAAGCCGTGATGTGGTGAGCCGCTCTATGACAGTTGAAATCCGTGAAGGCCGTGGTGTTGGTAAAGAACATGATCATATTCATCTCCACCTTGAGCATTTAGATCCTGCGATCATTCATGAGAGATTACCTGGCATTGCTGAGACAGCAAAGATTTTTGCGGGCGTTGATATGACAAAAGAGCCGATTCCTGTGTTGCCAACCGTGCATTATAACATGGGCGGTATCCCAACCAACTATAAGGGCGAAGTTGTAAGGCCTACAAAGAAAGATCCTGAAGCAATCGTTCCAGGTCTGATGGCCATTGGCGAGGCTGCTTGTGTGTCAGTTCATGGTGCAAATCGTCTGGGATCGAACTCACTTCTGGATCTGGTTGTTTTTGGGAGAGCAGCTGCGAATCAAGCTGCAGAAATTATCAAGCCTGGAACAGCTGTTCCAAAACCACAGAAAGACTCAGCTGATTTTGCCTTGACGAATCTGGATGCTGCGCGCTTCGCAAAAGGTGATGTTCGGACAGCTGATTTACGTCTTGAAATGCAAAAAGCAATGCAGAACAATTGCGCGGTTTTCAGAACAGGTGAGGTTCTGCAAGAAGGCGTTGAGAAAGTTCAAAAAGCCTATCAAAAGCTGGATCGCTTGAAGGTAACGGATCGCTCACTTATCTGGAATACAGACTTGATTGAAACATTAGAGCTTAAAAATCTGATGGATCAAGCCCTTGTGACAATTATTGCGGCTGAAAATCGTAAGGAAAGCAGAGGGGCGCATGCCCGTGAAGATTATCCAGATCGCGATGACAAGGATTGGATGAAGCACACAATTATCACCTGCGATGCAAAAGGGAAAACCAAGATTGATTATCGTCCAGTGAGAATGAAAACCTTAACGGATGAGATTGAGCCGATTCCACCAAAAGCCAGAGTTTATTAAAAGATAAAGGATTGAGAGATGGTTGAACTAAGATTGCCAAAAAATTCGCGTATCAAGCCAGGAAAAAAGCATACAAATCCGGCAGGAAAAGAGAATAAGGAATTCAGAGTCTATCGCTATGATCCTGATAAGGATGAAAATCCAAGATTGGATTCTTTTGAAGTCGATTTAGACAATTGTGGCCCAATGGTTCTCGATGCTTTGCTTTATATCAAAGATAAAATTGATAGCTCTCTGACGTTCCGGAGATCTTGTCGTGAAGGGATTTGCGGTTCTTGCGCTATGAATATTGATGGCACCAATACGCTTGCGTGTTTAAAGCCAATTGAGGATGTAAAAGGGGATGTTGCAATTTATCCTTTGCCACATATGGAAGTCATCAAGGATTTGGTCCCAGATTTAAAAAATGTAATCGCTCAATATGCATCGATTAAACCATGGTTGCAGTCAGATGAAGCTGCTCCTCCCGCCTCTGAGCGCCTTCAATCGCCTGAAGAGCGTGAATTGCTTGATGGTCTTTATGAATGTATTCTATGCTTTTGTTGTTCAACATCCTGCCCGAGTTACTGGTGGAATAGTGATAAGTATCTAGGGCCTGCCATTTTGCTTCAGGCCTATCGCTGGCTTGTTGATAGCCGAGATGATGCAACGGGCGAGAGACTTGATAATTTAGAAGATCCTTTCAAGCTTTACCGTTGCCATACGATTATGAATTGTACCAAGACCTGTCCGAAGGGCCTCAATCCAGCCAAAGCCATCGGTGGCATCAAAGAAATGATGGTTGAGCGCAAGGGGTAGGGGTATGTTCTTCGTAATTCAGAGCCTCCTCCTTTAAGAGGTGGCGCCTGTCCCGCCGAAGCTTTAGCGTAGGAGGATGGAATCTCAGCAATGCTAGAACGCAAGACGATGCATGTTGATGCATCCCAGAGACTCCACGGGCTCTCTTTCAAGAGCCCTCTGAGTGACAATATTTATAGATTGCTCTTATAAACTTTTCATCAACGCATTATCTGACCTTCCGCGCAATGACAGACGTGTATATAATTTATACCGTCACTCAACCATTACTCCTTATGAAAACGACGTCTCGCACCATAACCGATCGCAATGAGCGATGGGATCAAAAGCCCTAAAAGAGAAGGTTCAGGTGTTGCAGTTGTATATGTACATGCCGATTCAGTTCCACTTTTACAAATAAGATAAAAACCTATACTGGGTGAGGCAAAATTGAGATTACTTCCTACGTTAATGGCACCGAAAGTAATATTAGAGCTTCGAAAATCAGTTCCCGTGCCTGGTCTATCAATAAGGGCTCCTCCAAAAAGTAAACCCGAACTAATTTGATTGTACCCTCTTTGCGCAGATGTATCTAAAGCGGTAGGGAGTGTTGAGCCTGTCAGTAGAAGGAAATTTGTATAATTTGTTAAAGTAGCCCCACTATAGAAACCAGCTACGCCTATGTCTACAGCTCCGAGTCCTGCATTCGTATACAACGCATTAATCTATGCAGTCGTTGCAAGTTGGAAATTCTGAAAAGTCCCGCCAGTGAGTAGCAGCGTTTGCATCTGATTCCAGCTGAGATTTGTTGTAAAATCAACATCAAGCCAAATGAGACCAGTGCTGGTATCTATTGTTAGATTTTCATCGGTCCCTTGTATAAGAGCCGCATGAGAAATCTGCGCAAAACCGAGTATTAATGCAGACGTGAGAGCTACCTTTTTAGCAAAACTGATCATTGATGATTTTGCTTTTGTAAATTGATTAATGAATGCCATGATTGTCTCCTATCGATTAAATAAACATATTCTAGCACTATAATCCATACAGTCGTTGTGCGAATAGCACAATACTTGCATATTTCGTGCCAATAAATAAGCATTTAAAATCAATAAGTTAAAATTATGATTTATTTGTAAGAGTGAACTGTGTAAGAAAAAATGACAAAAAAATATCAGCCCTAAGTTATCTGTCAGATGAAAGATAGCCTGGGGCTGATAGGTCGTTTAGAGATTTTTTGAGTGATGAGTACTCTAATTGTAGATATTATTCTGGTGCAACTGGTGCAGCAGGTGGGTTTAAGCCTTTGCCTTTGAATTCTTCATCAGCAGCAGGAAGAACAACAGATGTAAAAAATGGAGAAGATAGTTTTACATATAGCTCATGTAATTCTCCCCATGTTTTTTCTTCGCCCTTAAAGCCAGTTTTTACTGTTGGTAGATCATCTGCGCCAATAAGACGAGGATTGGTATTGCGAACTGCATTCATGTAAGCACTCTTTTTTGAAGGATCTCTTGTAGAGTGACCAAGTTCGTTTATTTTTTCCATTAGAACTGGACGTAAATCTCCATTTGCAATGATACGATCAACTAGATTGTTTTCAGAGAGATGTGCATGATTTTGAACAGCAGCTTTTGTTTCAGCTGACGATTTGTAAAGTCCAGATGGTGTGATGAGTTCAGGCTTTACGTTAGAGTTTAAATTTGCCAAAACAGTTGCAAAATCTTCTGGTTTGAAATTTTCAATTGTAACGGTATCAGGGTCACGACCTTCTTTTGTGGCGCGAGCTTTTTCCTGTGCAGTGCGGTCAGCAAGAATTTTACCTGTGGCAGATATGATAGCTTCAATTGAAGCTGCGACAGCTGCTTCTCTGTAAGCAGGCAATGCTTTTTGATAGTCAGCAACTGCTACGTTGTATTGATCAAAAGCTGCTTTTTTTGCATCAGCATCTAGGGGGGCAGCAACGGCAGCTGGTGCAGCAGCTTGTGGGTCTATATTAGCCATAGTTTACTCCTTTGTTTGATTATTTCCTGTATTCGAATTTTTTATTTTTATTCAAAAAATTATCCCTACCCTAAGTAAGGATAATTTGTTTCATCAATATTACAAGAAATATGTTTGCAAATACTTTATAGGAGTATTATGGGTGTTAACATTTTTCAGCAAGCGTTTCTCTGCGCCCATCCGGATGGAGAATTGTGAGGTTTTGATTTGGTTTGATGTTTCTGAGGACCTCAAAGCTACCATCGGGCCAGCGAATCTCGATATGGTCAATAATCTGTGCTTTGCCAAGACCAAAGTGAGCAACAGGTTCCATCTGACAGAGATAGCCACTCCCTGCACAAATTGAACGGAGCTGGCTGCGACCATCAGCAAAAAGACGCACACGTGCACCGCGTGCAGGCGCGCCGCTTGGTGTTAAGATACAAAGGCGAAGCCAGTTATTTTTGGTTGCGAGTGTTTTAAAGAACCTGAGAGATTGTTCAGTTTTGAAGCCGCGTGTTAAGAGTAACTCGAGCTGTCCGTCATGGTCAAAGTCACCAACAACAGCCCCTCTGGCCTCACCAATCTCATCTTCAGCCTCAAGGCAAGGAATATCAGTCCACTCATCGTCAATATATTTAAAGAGACGATTTCGTCCTTTGGCAACATGAAAGAAAATTTCTTCAAATCCATCATTGTCAAAGTCTGCAACGATGATGTTTTGAACATGAGCAGGACGGGCAAGTGCCTCAGAGGCTGCACTTAGAAAGCCCCCGCCTGGTCTTTGAAGATAGAGTCGATTTTCACCATCACGGCTACCGTAAATCAGATCAAATAAGCCATCACCGTCAGAATCGATTACGGTGGCACCGCTATTAATCTGTCCAGGATCATCGATTTTCACTTCTTCTGATATTTCTTCAAAAGTCCCTGAGCCTAAATTGCGGAAGAGAAAATTCCCATGACGTGTTGTTGCAAAGATATCCATGCGTTCTGAAACAATTTGAGCTGAAATAACCGACATGCCTTCAGCAATGATGTCGAGCCCGGCTTCTTCAGCCATATCAAAAAGCTTGCCTTTATAGTTGATCTCGTAGAGTCTCCAAGGATTGCCACGATTGACAATGATAAATCCATATTTTCCATTGCCTTTACGATCAATACAAGCAACAGAACGGCCTGAGCCAAAGTTCATCACATGCGCATTCTCTGCACTGGCGAGAAGATCCATCCAGCGATCACCAAAGTAAGCGAAGATACGATCACCAACTGGCTTTAAGCCTTCTTTTGTGTCATTGTTCAGAATATAAAGCTCTTCTCGGCCATCGCAGTCAATGTCAGCAGCACAGACGCTGATCGCTTCTCCTTCAGAGTCTCTTAAAATTTCAGGGATATGAATCTCAATGAGTTTTCCATTTTTCCATCCAAGGGCTTGGTTATCGCATCCAAAACCACATATGAATATTTCAAAGTGACCATCATTGTTAAGATCGACAATCGCCGCTCCATTCATTAAGCGAGGCGTATTCTTTTCAATAAGCTCTGAGCAATCAATAAACATGTGTCCTCTTTTTCTTATATTTCTTTGTTCAAGTATAATACAAAACTATAAAAGAGAGAATTAAAAAAGAAAGAGCATCAGGTCTTTTGATACAATTATTCTGATTTTAGATTGTTGTTTTTATTTGTAATGGATTGTTCATTCTTTTCAGATGTTTGTAAATGCTCATCAAAGCTTTTGGTTGAGCCAGCGAAGAAGAGGCGGCGGATGATACCTGGTGTTAAAAGAGAGGCTGCGCTCACTTTCATTTTAGGATTTTCGAGCGAGCCTTTTATCTGATAGTTTGCAGCAAAGATGCCTTCACCAGATTTGCCGATGAGAAGATCGCCAACAACAGGAATTGAGCCAATGACATGGTTCATGCTATGCATTGGCACAACCGTTCCCTCTGCTTCAATCCATTCAGATTTGAAATTAAGATTGCCTCGTGCCGTCAAGCCTAGGGAGCTTCCCTGTGTTGTCATATTATCAACACCGAGTAAGTTGTTCTTCCACTGGTAGTCGCCATGACTTGATTTAAAAACGATTCCTTTGTTTTCTATCGTTTGTGAAAGACCGTCAATGGAAAGGAGATTGGCAATTTTAGCAAAGAGAGGCAGATCACCTTTCAGTTGGTAGTTTGTCAGCTCAAAGATTCCTTTGTAATGAGTGTCGGTCATGTCAGCAGTGCCATCAACAAGAAGTTTTCCATTATACATTGAGGTGTATAAATCCATGCTGCGGAGCAATTGACCTATATCTTCAATATTCGCATGAAAATGCATTCTGTTTTCAGCTTTGTCTTTTTTCAAGGCGATTTCGATGTTTTTATCAGATAGTGGTGTTTTGGCCTTTAGATCAAAGGATTGGTAATGATTGTTTCTGTGGAGTGCTTTGAGACTCAAATCTTTAATTTCATCTCTGTTTTTAAAACGGAGACGATCCACAACAAGATTTAAATCAAAATCAGCTTCATCATCTGAATCGCTTTTCAGCAGGTCTTTTCTTTTTTTCCAGAAGCCATCAAAGTCAAAGAGAGATCCTGTGACGTTGATCTGGTAAATGTCAGAGGGTTCGCGATAAAGATCGATTGCGATATCAGAGTCTCCAATTTTGAACTGAGGAAATTGAAGCAGTAAAACTTTCTTTGTTTCAGGATCAGTCACAAATTTACCATCAATTGCGACATCTTTCCCTTTGATATCAAGTTTCATAAAAGATAGCTTTTCACCATTTTCACGAATGATTTGTGCGGTGCCAGATAAGGGGCTGTTTTTTGCTTTTTGATAGTGAAAATCAGGCAAATCAATTTTGGTTTTCTGTAAATCGAATGAGGCATCAATCTGATTTGATTTGTAAAGACTATTGGTCATGGTCATTGAAAGGGATAGAGGGCCCGAGGCTTTATCCTGTAAATCAGGGATGAGTTGATAGAGATCTTCAGCCATAAATGGACCGGAGGCCTTCAGCGATTGTTTGATGCCATTTTGCGGATTGAAATATTCAGTCCATTCAATATCTGTCTCTGCTCCATTAAGGTGGGGCTTGCCTGTGAGCGTCATTTTATCATTGTCAAGGATAAGATTGAGCGCACTATTCTCAATATTGATGCCCGGTGCAACCTCTTTAAACCCAGTCTTTGTTAGTGCGCTTTGAAGCTGAATTTTGACATCTTTGAGGCTGACGGATTTGCTTAATGGGAAATCTAAGTGTAATTTTGTGTGCGCCGATCCAGATAGGCGATCAAGGCTGATTGGATATTGCGATAGAAAATTCAAGGGTTCTTTTTCAATAAATTGGAGGGATTTATCTAAGGGGCCATCGGCCTCGACATCGATTGCGATTGCCTGATTACTTCCAGATAAGCCAGAAATGAGAACTTTTGTGTTTTTGAGTGGAATGGTGTTAGCAATCCCTTCATGAATATCAATATCAAAATTATCTCTATCGTAAGTAATGTGCCCTTTCACCTTTGTGGCAATTGGTAAAGGTTTGAAGTAATTTACGTCAAGATCTTCATAATCTATAGTGCCGTTAAGGCGTCTTAATCTGAAAGAGTCCTCTTTTCCAGAAAGCCTAACAGAAATGGTTGCCTTATTGGCTGTGCCTTCCTTTATATTACTCAATACCCAGTCACGGGCCACAATAGCAAGCGGTTTTGGCCAATAGTTAGGTAGATCCCTCATTTGAAAATGAAGCAATTCAGCGTCAATTTTAATGTTGGGTCTTTTGGTTTCAGCAAAAACGATTTTACTTTTGGCATTGACATGTCCTTCTGCGGAATCAAAAGAGAGTGTATCAACAGTCAATGAGTGATCTAGAGATTTGTATGTCAGGCTCATATCGAGGCCTTCTAGATCTATTTTCTTTGGAAAGAATGATTTAGAGAGAAAAAATCCATTTGCATTTTGGATTTTCAAGCGCGAAATCATATCGTGCGCCCTTAAATCATAATGCAAAGAGTAACGATAATTAGCCGTCAGAGCGAGATCATCTATATAGTCTGATTCTTTAATGTGCTTCAAAGCAAGAGGAAGTGAATGCAGAGAGAGATGATCAGACATCGTCTCAAGCGTGAAATAATCAAGCTTTTTGTTGTAATCGCAATCTCCTTTAAAGTTGACTGTTTTTTGGTCATATACCATATCAAAATCATAATGACCTAGAACATGTTGTCCTTGATGTTTTAGCTTTAAGTTTAACTCTGGAATTGTTACATGAATCTTTTCAACATGGTCAGTATAGTCGATTGAGATTTTTTGCAAAGATAGGTTCTCAATGTATTTATAGCGACCGATAAAACTTTCAAAATCTTGCATAACAAATTCAGGCGTGAGAAAAAACACAAAAGGCGAGGTTTCAGATGTTGATTCATTTGATCCAAGTTTCTGAAAGCCAACAGTGATTTGATTTTGCGCATTGCGTGCTATTTTTAAATGCCCAGATTGAAGGTCAATTTCATGAGGAACAAACCGGCCCCATATTAGATCCCAATATGAGAATTGGACGCCTAGCTGCTTAATGATGGTGAGTTTTTCACCTTTTTCATTTGAAATATTGAGGCCTTCGAGCAGAAATTCAAAAGGCAAAAGACTGTCAGATTTTGTGAGTTTCAAGCTCTCAAGCTTAAATTCAAAATCAGGAGAAAGCTCTGAGACATATGTTTCAAAACGTTTTGCTAAAAAATCAAGAGGGATAGGACCTTTTGACAGTTGATAATTGAGGTAAAGCAAAAAGCTAATCAGGGAAATCAGGATCGCAGAGATAAATATGAGACATGATCTGAAAAGAACTTTGTACATTCAAAGTAATCCTGACATAATGGTATAAAAGCAAAGACACACAAAGTAGCTTGCTAGAAAGTTTAAGAGATGGATAGAGCAAATTTAGTGAATAAAGATGCCACAATATCCCCCGGGATCTTGAGTCCTGATCATATACAAATTCTAGAAAAACATCTACATAATAATGACTTTATCGGTCATCAAATTATAAAAATACTTGATTATTCGCCATTTTTGAGGGAAATTATTAGAAAGTTTCCTGATTTCTTTAAAGATGTGCTTGATAAAGGAGCCGAAAATACAACGGAAGCGCTGCTCAAAACACTGAAGCAGCAGGATGTTTTTGATCTGAAGTTTGAAGAATTGCAGGCTTTATTGCGTATTGTTCGTCAGAAGATTTCTCTTTCGATTGCCTTTGGCGATATTGTTGATCAGTGGAGCGTCCAAAAAGTAACAACTTATCTTAGCTTTTTTGCTGATATTGTTCTCTATAAAGCAACGAATTACCTCTTGTATCAATTCCATCTTGCAAGAAGAATCATTCTGCCGCATCCTGGTGATCCTTCGCGTGAGTCAGGCTTGATTGTGCTAGCGGCCGGTAAATTAGGCGCTGAAGAACTCAATTATTCAAGTGACGTGGATCTTTTGTTTTTCTATGATGAGCAGAAAATATTGGTGAGCGATCATTATGCTTTGAAGAAAACATTAAATGATTTTGTGCATCAGTTCGTCAAACTGATCCAGGATTCAACGGAAGATGGTTATGTCTTTCGTGTGGATTTAAGGCTAAGGCCAGATTCAGGGGCAACGCCTGTGATTATGTCGATTGGCTCTGCTATGCATTATTATACGACCGTTGGCCAAAACTGGGAAAGAGCTGTGATGATCAGGGCACGGCAAGTGGCGGGTGATCCTGTCTCTGGTGCTGCTTTTTTTGATTATTTAAAGAGCTATATTTGGCGTAAAAACCTGGATTTTGAAACAATTAAAGACATCCAATCTGTCAAAAGACAGATTCAGAGCCAGCGCGTGATTGTCAAAGATGATCTTTTTGATTATCACTTAAAGCTTGGCCACGGTGGTATTCGCGAGATTGAGTTTTTTATACAAACCCAGCAATTGATTTATGGTGGCCGGAATCTTTCTTTGCAAACCAGATCAACGCTTAAGGGGCTTGAAAAACTGGCAAGGCATGGTTTGATCACAACAACAGCCTGTGATCAACTATCTGAAGCCTACATATTTTACCGTTTTCTTGAACATCGATTGCAGATGAAAGAAGATCAGCAAACCCATTCATTGCCAAAAACAACAGAAGAGATGGAAGCCTTCGCGGGTTTCTGCGGCTTCGAGAATGCAGATTTGTTAATTGAAAAGCTAAAGACGCATATTTCAATTGTTCAAAAGAATTATGCTGAGCTTTTTGCAGATGCGCCTTTACTTAGTGCATCTGGGAATCTTGTTTTCACAGGGATTGAAGATGATCCGGATACTATTGAATCACTTAAAAAGATGGGCTTTACGGCGCCAAGCGATATTAGTAATACAATTCGGGGCTGGCATCATGGGCGTTATCGATGTTTAAAGAACCTGAGCGCAAGGCAATATTTGACTGAATTGGTGCCCGTGATCTTAGAAGAGCTTTCAAAAACCGCTCATCCTCAAAATGCATTTATCCAGTTCGATCGCTTTATTAGTTTGATTCCTTATGGATTTCAGCTCTTTTCATTGCTGTATCATAATCCTGAGATTCTCACATCGCTTGCGCGTCTTTTGGGGGCGGGCCCAGATTTAAGTGAGTGGTTAGGGCATAATCCGAATTTGCTTGAAAATCTTCTCAATCCACACTTTTTGAAATTACTGAAAATTGATCAACGTAAGCTGACCGAGAATCTGTCGCTTGCAGCAGATTATGAAGAGGCATTGTTGTTGTGTCGGCGTTGGCTGAAGAATCATAAATTTTACGCGGGCGTTCATAGTCTCTTTTTCTATTCATCATTGCAAGAGATCCATAAGTTTTTGACGAAGACGACAGATTTGCTCCTGAAAACAATTGTCCATATGGTGCAAAAAGACTTTGAAGATAAGTATGGACAGATTCCTCAAACATCTTTTGCCATTTTAGCTCTTGGAAATTATGGCGCAAGGCAAATGGCTGCCAATTCTGATCTGGATTTGATTATGATTTTTGACTCGCCTTCGGTTGATATGAAGTCGAATGGTAAAACAACTTTGTATGTTCAAGAATATTATACAAAATTGACGCAGCGTCTCTTGAATGCGCTGATGGCGCAGTCAAACGAAGGTCGTCTTTATGAAATTGATATGAGGTTAAGGCCTCATGGATTACAGGGGTCAATTGCTATTTCATTTGAGTTTTTCAAGTCATACTACATGGAAAAGGCCTGGATCCCAGAAGTCATGTCTTTAACGCGGAGCCGTGTTGTCTTTTCTACTCACTCTTTGGGTGAGAAAATTTCGAATCAAGTGACTGAGATTCTCTCCTTGTGTCGATTGCCGTCGGTTTTGATCAAAGAGATTACAGGCATGAATGAAAAAATTCATCAAGAGCATCTTGTAAGCTCTGCTTTTGATTTGAAATATTCAAGAGGCGGCATTGTTGATATCGAGTTTTTGTGTCAATATCTGATTTTAAGATATAGTCACGAGCAACCTAATATTTTGAGGTCTTCAACTTTTGATGCGCTTTTGGCATTGAAAGATCAGGGTATCATCCCAGGCACTCATTACGAGGCTTTGTATCAAGCCTATTATCTGATGCAAGGACTTAAAAATTACTTTGCTTATACGTTGGGCGATACAGATAAGATGATTTCATCTGAGCTGTATGAAAGGGTTGCATCGAATTATTTTTTTGATAGTATAAAGAGTAAAGGTATGGAATTTCATCAATCGTTCTTAAGTGAAACTGCAGAAGAGGCATTGATGATGCTCTATAAGACAACGCTCGATATCATAAATTATTATTATTCAAACCCTTCAACATAAAGGATAGACCATGACTCTTTCAATTGGTGATAAAGCGCCCGCTTTTACGTCGGTCGATCAAAACAATGCATCTGTATCATTGGCTGATTTTGCAGGTAAAAAACTCGTTCTCTATTTTTATCCAAAAGATGATACGCCTGGCTGTACAACAGAGGCCAATACTTTCAAGGAACATTTGCAAGCCTTTCATGATAAGGGCGCTGTTGTGGTTGGTGTCTCAAAAGATACGCCGGATTGTCATGTGAAATTTATTGAAAAATACGGTTTGCCTTTTACGCTTTTGTCTGATGCAGATGGCTCTATGTGTGAGGCCTATGGCACATGGGCTGAAAAAAGCATGTATGGAAAAAAATATATGGGTATTGATCGGTCAACATTTTTGATTGATGAGGCTGGTAAATTGCGTAAAATTTGGCGCTCTGTTAAAGTTCCTGGGCATGTTGAAGAGGTTTTAGGATCGCTTTGAGAGGGGTGATTAAGGGAACCGTCATTCAGAGCCACCTCCCTAAGAGGTGGCGTGGAATCTCTGCAAAGTATCCATATAAACTGCACTTTTGTGGTGCTCTAGAGACTCCACGCCCTCCTAAAGGAGGGCTCTGAGTGACGGCACTAAATTTATCCTACAGTCATGAATTCCTTTCAGTGCATTTGTTGGTATTAAGGAGCTAATTGCGTGAATCAGTTTCTATACGTCCAGAAGGGCCCGAGTCTCTATACAGAGTGCTACCATTGGCCATTGACCTTGCTTGCTCCATTTAAAAAGCGAGATATATTAGCTTTATTGCGTTACTACCAGAACGTACTTGATATGATTTTTGGGACAGATTCATTGGAGACGCGTCAAATCTATATTGATTTTTGGCGAACGCAGTTTGAGAACTATCGGGCCTATCCGACTCTGTTCACCAAAGAGCCTTTGCGTACGGCGATTCAAAAGCATCGCTTGCCAATTGAACTGTTTGAAACTTTTCTTGTGGCGGTTGAGACATCTTTTTTGATCAAACATTTTGATCAGAAAAAAGACCTGGATGATGAGATTGAGATAATGGCAAATCTCACGTCTAAATCCTTATGTCATCTGTTTTGGCTTGTCCTTGCGCCGAAGCAACCAATCGATCAAACTTTTTGTGAAACATTTGGTAAAGCGATTACATTGCTTTCATTGATTCATTTATACCCAGAAATGATCGAGAAGCAGGAGATTTACGCATTGCTGTCTCAGGCAAGGCTTTTTCTTTTAAACCAAAATAATCCAAGATTGACACCGCTTTTGAAGATAGTTGAGTTAAGTGCCAAGATTTTAAAACAAAAGACTTTTATCTATGCTATCCCACGTCTTCCATTGCTTGAAAAGATTATTCTGACAGCTTCAAGGTGATTTGTTTTCCTTCTATTTTGAGATGGATTAACATTTAAAAACAATAAGATGCGTAGATTTTGTCATTTTTTTTTGACAATGATGAATAAAATGAGTCTTCTGTTCAGTCAGAATTGATTTTAAACAATTGATTTTATTAGTTTTGTTTTGGTGGCACGCTCCTTGCAATAATGTGTGTAATAAACAATATATTTTATAAACTATTTATAAATATGTTGTTCTATTAAGCGAGGTTTTTGGCTTGATCATGAACCTAAATAACAAAAGGAGGATACAATGAAAAAGCTAACATTAGTTGCATTGGGATTGGTTGCGAGTCTCTATGCAAGTCAGGCAGAAGCAGCAATGGTGACATGGATTTGGAACTTTACGAATACTGGGGCATTTGCACCCCCAATGGCCGCAGGCAATATTGAGAATGGTACACTCCACAGTGATCTTTTTAAAACAGGTCCTTTTGGTGAATATGTTCTCACTGCAAGTGCATTTGATGATTTTGGAAGTCCTTTAAATTTACAAAATGATGGTTCTGGGCTAGGTGCAACTGGTGGGTTTTTACCCACGTTTGTTGAGGATGCTGGAGATGGCTATGAGTTTCTAACATTAGACTTAACAGCTTTTAATGCGATGACAGCAAATACAGCTATTTTTGAGATTATGCTGACTGGTCTAGGACAAGATATGCTTGCGAATGTTACGTGGGATTCGTTATTGGGTCCTGGTATTGGGGTGGATTCAGAGTCCAATCTTGTATTTCTAGCGCTCGCTAATTTAGGTAACGTTCTTTACTTATCACCTTCATTAACAACTTCATCTGATTCATCTTTCCAACTTCGGTATTTGAAAATGACTTTTGATGATTGTGTTTTGACGAGTTGCGGAGGCCCTGTTCCTGAACCTGCTGTTCTTGGATTGCTTGGTTTCTCACTTGCAGGTCTCGCTTATCTTCGCCGGAAGTAATAGTATTGATTCCTATTGTAAAAAAAGAGCCAATCTACGGCTCTTTTTTTACTGTTTTAAAGAATTGAATCAAGATATAAATAATAGTTGACAGATTGATCATTCTTTCATATTATTTCGCTCTAATCTATTTTATTTTTAAATGTGTAATTTATTTTGAAAGGGTTCTATAATGTATAATTTCCCACGTAATAATGGCATGGGTATGCCATCAGCAAATCAAGGTCAACTTTTAAATTTAGGCGGAATAACAGTGCTCTATATTCCTTATAGACGAATTGATGAACGATCAAACGAGCAGATTTGGGAGTCAGCCCAGGCTTTAGAGGCAAGGGCAGAGTATCGAGTGGCTTTTCGTGAATTTACTACTCTTGCAAGCAGAGGCGTGACAGAAGCAAAGTTTAAGCTAGGTCAATATTGCTTTTTGGCTTTGGGACAACCTGAATCGTTTTCAAGAGCCTATCTTGCTTTTCAAAGAGCGGCAGCAGATGGCCATGAAGAAGCGCAGAAAATGGTTGCTCTTTTTGATCAGTTTCCGATTTTAAAGTCGCTTTCGTAAGTTATATTTTTTATTTTTATTATGATTTTTTTTAAAGGAGAGACCCCATGAGTGATTTGGGTAGAGCTGTATTAGGCTCATATGCAATGGTTGAAGATGTTCGTCAATTTATGAATTCGGTATCATCTGAAAAGGTTGAATGCGCAAGTTTAGAGCTAGTGGATTTAAATCAAAAGGCGCGTGCAGATGCAGGCAATGCAATTGATCAATATCTTTTGGGCAAATCAGCTCTTCGTGCTGGAAATGTTCAAAAAGCAGAATATTATTTTGCGATATTGGCCAATCAGCAGATTGCAAAGGCTGAGTATCAGCTAGGCCTTATCTATAAAGAAATATATAAAGATTCAGCTGGTGCTTTATGTTGCTTTAAAAGAGCAGCTCAAAAAGGCTATGCAAAAGCTCAATTTACAATGGGGATGCTGGTTAAGGAAGCAAAGCCGACACATGCCTTTGTTTACTTCAAAGCTGCTGCGGATCAAAGCCATGCTCTGGCGCAGTTTTACACGGCTCTTTGTTTTAAATATGGCAGAGGTGTTGTCGCAGATAAAGAGGCCGCTGCTTTTTATTCTAATAAGGTTGCTTGCGAAGGATTCAAAGAAAAGAGTATCTTTGTAAAGGTTTGTGAGGTTTTGGCAAAATCAAACATGAATCTCATGCAAGCGATGGAAGCTGAAACAGATCTTTGGCATGCTGTGTAAAATCAAATACTAAATTAAATTTTCGAAAACATAAATTTAACAGTTCGCTTTACACGGAGCCGTCATCCTGAGCCGAGCGTCTTGTCCACCGAAGCACGTAGTGCGCAGGGGGAAGCGAAGGCGTGAGGATCCAGTTGAATGATAAACAGCGAAAGTATCAATGATTGTTCTTGGTGATACTTTCCTGGATCCTCACGGCCCAACTTCCTTCGCACTACGTGCTTCGGCATCTGAGCCTCAGGATGACGGCACTACCTCACACTTGTAAGATTTTTTTAGCTAAGATTGCTCGTTCATTAGATTCAGTCATTAGGCCATCTCTTCATCATTGAACTTCTTAAAAAAAGAGCCTATGATGCGGGTGTAATAGAATAAAAAAGCCCTCATCAGAATTGCACCATGACCATTGAACAACCACTTCAAGCCGCCAAAGTCAGAACCTTTACAAGGCTTATGCCTTATGTAAAGCCTTATATGACGAAGGTCATTTTGGCTTTTTTCTCTTTGTGTCTTGCCTCTGTGACAGTTCTTGGATTTGGTCAAGGGCTGAAATATGTTGTTGATCAAGGTTTTCAGCGCAATGATCATAATACGCTTAATATGGCTCTGCTCTTTATGCTTGTGGCAACGCTTCTGCTTGCTTTTGCGAGCTTCTCACGCTTTTATCTGGTTTCGTGGCTTGGGGAAAGAATTGTAGCAGATCTCCGGCAGCGGCTCTTTAAACATTTGCTCAGCTTGCATATTTCATTTTATGAAACAACAAAAATTGGGGATATCCTCTCGCGCCTAACAGCAGATACAACAGTTTTGCAAATGGTGATCGGGTCGACCATGTCTTTTGCATTGAGAAATCTTTTGCTTTTGATTGGTGGTACAACGCTTCTTTTCCTTGCAAGCGCGAAATTAACAGGGCTTGTCTTTTTGTTGATTCCAGCAGTTGTCATTCCGATCATTTTCCTGGGTAAAAAAGTCAAACGTTTGTCTAAAATCAATCAAGAAAAAATTGCGGTTTTTCAGTCGTTTGGCGAAGAAACACTCTCTTATATCAAAACAGTGCAAGCCTATACCCATGAAGATCGAGATGCTCATGATTTCTCGGGTGCTGTCAATAATGCTTTTGAGGCATCGCGTCAGCATATTCTTACCAGAGCCTTGCTCACAGCCATTGTGATTACCCTCATTTTTGGATCCATCGGTGTGATTCTGTGGATTGGTGGTAAGGATGTTTTGGCGGGTAAAATGACAGCGGGTGAGCTTTCTTCCTTTATTTTCTACGCTGTGCTTGTGGCGGCCTCTTTTGGTGCTTTGTCTGAGGTTTTTGGTGATTTTCAAAGGGCGGCAGGGGCAACAGAAAGGCTTTTTGATTTGCTCGATGTAGAGCCAGAGATTAAAGCACCTTTAGAGCAAGGTATTGTTTTACAAGACGGGAAGGGCCGAATTGCATTTGAAAATGTGACGTTCTCATATCCCTCACGCCCCAATCAGGTCGCTTTGGATGACTTTACATTGAAGATTGAGCCAGGTGAGCACGTGGCCGTTGTTGGGCCATCTGGTGCAGGTAAATCAACTATTTTTCAATTGATCCTTAGGTTCTATGATCCGCAATCAGGGCGGATTATCTTTGAAAACCGGGCAATCCAAGAGTTGGATCCTAAAGATTTAAGGAACCATATTGCAATCGTGCCTCAAGATCCCGTTATTTTTTCAACCACGGCTTATGAGAATATTGCTTATGGGCGAAAGGATGCAACAGAAGAAGAGGTAAAGGCTGCTGCAAAAGCCGCCCATGCTCATGGTTTCATCGAGGCTTTGCCTGGCGGATATGGCTGTTTTCTGGGAGAGAAGGGAACGCGCCTCTCTGGCGGTCAAAAGCAACGCATTGCGATTGCTCGGGCCATTCTAAAAAATCCTAAGATTTTGCTTTTGGATGAGGCTACAAGCGCTCTTGATACGGAGAATGAGAAAAATATTCAGGATGCTCTCACAAATTTCATGCAAGACAAGACAACAATTGTGATCGCACACAGGCTTTCCACGATTAAAAATGCGGATCGCATCATTGTGCTTGATGAGGGGCGCATTGTGGCAACAGGCAAGCATGAGGCGCTCATGCGCGAGAATGGCCTTTATGCAAAACTTGCAGCGATGCAATTTAGTTCATAGTGGATGACCGACGTGAGTGGTTTAGGATTAGTACGCCGTCACTTAGAGGGCTCCATCAGGAGCCCGCCTGTCAGGCCGAAGCCTTGGCGTAGGCTGATGGAGTCTCTGCAGTCTTTCAATAGAGATTGCGTTAAGTTGTTAGTTAATGAGATTCCACGTCGCCTCTTAGCGAGGCGACTCTGAATGACGATTATCTAAATTTAAAAACTTAGCGGATGATAACAAGATTTCAAATTTCATTGTTCATTCATAGTTTTCTTGCGATTCTGGTATACTCGTCATCCTGAACTCGTTTCAGGATCTATAGATGCTGAAATAAATTCAGCATGACGTATTGGGAAGGTGAGATTTCAAATTTCATTGTTCATTCATAGTTTTCTTGCGATTCTGGTATACTCGTCATCCTGAACTCGTTTCAGGATCTATAGATGCTGAAATAAATTCAGCATGACGTATTGGGAAGGTGAGATTT
>JAGPBS010000014.1 GCA_018063245.1 Alphaproteobacteria bacterium
TGATGCATATGAGTGAATGGGGTACATAACAAGACTTGATTGCACAGAAAGAGCAGAACGATAACTTGAATCAATGCGCTCAACTTCGCGTGCAATAAGGCCATAGGCAACATAACTTGTGTCAGCACAGCCATAGCCAGAGAGGGTTGAACCAAGAAAGCCCATCTCACCCATTTCGAGATAAATAGCAGGATCAAAGATTTCGTCACGATTGGCTTTGATAATACGCGGTAGGAGTTTCTTTTGACAATATTGACGCGCTTGTGTCTGAATGATTGTCTCATCCTCAGTCAAGAGACTATCAAACGAAAGTGGATCTTGCCAATTGAAGGCCGCTTTGCTTGATTTTTTTCCAGATTTTGTCTCTTGAATTTGGATGAGTTGTTCTGTCATATTTTGTCCTTTTATTTTTTTAAATCACTCGCGTGACTAAAGAATCTAAAAAACTCACTTTCAGGTGATAAAACCATTGTTGTGTCATTGGATCCTAATGATGTTTTATAGGCTTGAAGGCTTCTATAGAAGGAATAGAATTTAGGATCTTTTGAGGTTTCTTTGCTGAGTGTATTGAGGGCTGAAAAATCCCCTTCACCACGAAGAATCTGTGCTTTCTTTTCAGCTTCTGCCAGAATCACGGTTCTTTCACGATCAGCTTTTGCTTTGATTTGCTGCGCTTGCTCTTGTCCTTGAGCTCTGAATTCTGCAGCCTCACGCTCACGCTCAGAGCGCATCCGGGCGAAAATCGCTTGCGATGTTTCTGATGGCAAATCACCACTGCGAATTCGAACATCAACAACTTCGATGCCGAATTTTGAAGCCTCTTCATTCGATTGTGTGTGGATCATGTTCATAATATTAGCACGTTCAGCTGAGAGCACGGCTTGCAGAGTCACATTACCCAACACGCGGCGTAAGGATGAGTTGACAACTGAGTTGAGGCGTTGTTCTGCAATTTTTTCAGACCCAACTGTTTGGTAGAACTTGAGTGGGTCTTTGATTTTGAAGCGCACGAATGAGTCAACATTCAGCCTTTTTTGATCAGAAAGAATCACTTGCTGTATCGGTGGGTCTAGATCTAAGACGCGTTTGTCATAGAAAACAGTATCTTGGATGAATGGCACTTTAAGTTTGAGGCCAGGGTCGCGATAGATTTGTTTTGGATCCCCAAATTGGAGAACAATGGCTTGATCTGTCTCAGTCACTACAAATAAGGATCCACTGAGCAGGATAAACAGAACGAAAACACCGACTATTATTGCAATCAATTTAGAATTCATGTGTATCTCCGTTATTGTTGTTTTGGTGAAGCGGTCGCTTCAGCAGATTCATTTTTAAGCTGATTCAAGGGGAGGTAGGGTACAACACCCTGAGCACCTTGGGCAGACTTGTCAATAATGATTTTAGGGGTGTTCTGTAGGATTGTTTCCATGGCTTCGTAGTAGAGCCTGTCTCCTGTCACAGATTTACTATCTTGATAAGCATCAAGCACAGATTTAAAACGCTTTGCATCACCTTCAGCAAGACGCATCTGTTGATCTTTATAAGCGGCTGCGTTTTCAAGAATGCGCTCAGCATCACCGCGTGCGACGGGAACAATTGAGTTCTGATAGGCTTCTGCTTCATTTCTGAGACGTTCTTTATCGGCACGTGCACGTTGAACATCGTTGAAGGCATCAATAACTGCGGAAGGCGGATCAACTTTTTGAAGCTGCACTTGCGTAATTTCGATCCCTGAGCTGTAGTTATTCAGCATTTCTTGGAGGAGTTGCTGCGTTTTCAATTCAATTTGCTGACGTGCTTCTGTCAAGGCTGGTTGAATTTCTGTTTGGCCAATGACTTCACGCATAGCACTTTCAGCAGCTTTTTTGACGGTACCTTGTGGGTCACGTATTTTGAATAAGAATTCACCTGCATCTTTTACAACCCAGAAAACAGTGAAGTTGATGTCAATGATATTTTCATCACCCGTGAGCATGAGGGATTCATCGCCAAATTCTTTTTTACCAGAGCGATCCATGTCACCATTTTCTGTTCTGTACCCAACCTCAACTTTATTGACGCGCGTTACCTTTGGTGTGTAAACAATTTCGATAGGGGCAGGGAGATGGTAACGAAGGCCTGGCTGTTCTGTGCGGACCATTTTACCAAAACGTTGCACAACGCCTTGTTCATCAGCTGAAACGCGATAGAAGCCAGTTAAAAACCAACCAGCTAGCAAAAGGCTGCCAATAATCAAGACAGTGCTCTGTAAGCCATGGGGGAGAAAAGAACCCATTTTTTCTTTGAATTTTTCAAAGTTTTCATCAAAATCAGGGCCGTTAGATCTGTTAGAGCTTGTTTTACGTTTCGATTTAAAATCGTTAAAGGAGAAAATGTCCTTAAGATCGTTTTCTTTTTTATCATCATCCTCATCATCAGAGTCATAAAAGATAGAACCTTCATCCTCATCTTCGTCATCTTTGTTGGACTTATCCTGTTTTTTCGACCAGGGATTATCAGATTGTGAGTCTTTATCTGAGGTTTTATCTTTTTTTTCTTCTTCATCGTCAGAAGATGGGCCCCATGGGCCTCCTTTATCAGAACCAGATGACATAAATTATTTCCTCATTTTGTTTTCTTGCTTTTGTGTGCGAAAATTTTATAATAGATAAGTTGATTTGTAACTTATTATACGATTATAAGGTAAAGAATATATCATGACGATACAAGAAGAAATAAAAAAAATTCTATCCTATGTATTTCACCCGAAATATCAGAAATCTATTGTTGAACTTGGGTACTTAGAGGCTGTGCACCTTTATCCTGAGAGCAAAACGTTGCGTTGTCTCTTTTCATGTCCTCCTCAAGATGCTTCCTTTCTCTATACAATTGAAAAGAAAATAGAGCAGCTTTTGAAAGAGAAGACAGGCTTTGAGAATGTTCAAATTCTGATCACATCACACCAGCAAATTCAAGAGCCTAAGCCACAGACAAAAACACCGAGCGCTCCTCCTGTTCAAAAAATGGCATTACCACATATGAGGCATATCATTGCGATTGCTTCAGGCAAGGGTGGTGTTGGTAAATCGACAACAGCTGTGAATCTTGCTGTAACCTTCGCGAAGAAGGGATTCAGAATTGGTTTGTTAGATGCTGATATTTATGGTCCATCAATACCAAGAATGACAAGTACGATGGGTCGTCCTGAGATTGAAAAGGCATCTAAAAAACTGATTCCTCATCAAAAATATGGTGTGTCTATCATGTCGATAGGTTACATGACGGATGAAGCAACGCCCATGATTTGGCGTGGGCCTATGGTTCAAACGGCTATTCGCCAAATGATTGAAGATGTAAAATGGCCTGAACTTGATATTCTCTTTATCGATCTGCCGCCAGGAACGGGCGATGCACAATTGACAATGGCTCAAAAAGTCCCGCTCACAGGTGCGATTGTAGTTTCAACGCCGCAGGATATTGCTTTGCTTGATGCCCGCAGAGGGATTGAAATGTTCAAAAAAACGAATGTTCCCATTTTAGGACTCATTGAAAATATGAGTTATTTTGAATGTCCGAACTGTCATCATCAAAGTCACATTTTTAGCCATGATGGTGTAGAAAGCATTGCAAAATCACTTGATATTCCATATTTGGGTGGTTTACCTCTCGATATTAAAATCAGAGAGCAGAGTGATAAGGGCGAGCCCTTTACCCTCGATGGTCAAGTCGGAACGCATTTCCACACTATCATTGAGAATTTGATTACTGAGCTGAGCAGACGAAACATGAAAGTCGCTTAATACTAAGCGCCGTTATTTTTTCACGCGCACTCTTTTGGCGTTAATATCCACTGTGGATTTTTTCCGCTTAGGTTCATTTTGTGGTGACGTTGATTCAGGTTTTGGAGGCGATGTGTTACCTTCCGGCTTTATCGTTTCTGATGCCTGGACTTTATCTAAATAAGTTTGTAATTCAACAAGAGCTTCTTGCGCTTCGTTATGATTTTGCACCGCTGCTTTTTGGAGCCACTCAAGAGCTTTTTGGTAATTGATTTTTATACCGATCCCATTTGTATAACAGCGCCCTAATCTGTATTGAGCATTTTTATGTCCCGCAGTTGCTGCAATATTATAATAAATGAAAGCAGAGACCTCATCGATGCTGAGGCCTTCACCACTTTCATAACAAAGGGCTAGGCTGTATTGCGCTGGCATATAATTTTGAGCTGCAGCTTTTAAGAAATATTCAAAGGCTTTTTCAGGATTTTTTTTGCAGCCTATGCCTTTTTTACAGCAAAGGGCGACATTATATTGAGCCTTTCTATAGCCGAGCTGAGCAGATTTAATAAAAATTCTTGCGGCTGTACGCAGATCTTTTTCACGGCCGAGCCCTTTCTGGTAAAGCAAAGCAATGCAAAAATATGCTTTCGCATGTTGTTGTTTGGCAGCTCTTGATAAAAATTCATAAGCTTGTCCGAAGTTTTGTTCTAACTGTATGCCTTTAAAATAGTAGTATCCTAGTTGAAATAATGCATGAGCATCGTTTTCATTTGCGAGTTGAAACAGTCTTTCAAGTTCGTGCTTCTTTTGTTCTTGGAATTTAACAAGTGCATTTTGAGCCTGATCAAGCCCGAGTGCGGCCGCTTTTTCAAGTAAAATGATGGCTTCTTTTTTATTTGGCTTAATGTTGAATTTGCCGCAGTAGGAATAGTAACTAAGGCCAAATAGAGCAAGCGGATAGTCATAAGAAGCAGCGTTTTTGAGATGCTCTAACCCTCTTGAAATGTCATCATCTGATGCTTTTGGATTGTTTAAGAGAGCGACGCTTTGTTTGTATTGCTCGATTGCATATGGATTGTGCGTAGGTATTTCAAGGGTGACAAGATGGCCCAATAAATCGGTTTCAGGAAGCGTTAGAAGGAAATTGTCATCTGCTTTTTGTTCTTGAACTCTTGGTGCTGGATCTGGAGAGAGAGTGTGTGTGTTAAATTCTAATAAAAGTAAATTAATTTCAGGTAGATTTAAGAAATTAAAAGGATCGAGAGTGGGAGATGGAGTGCTAGGTGTGGGGAAGTGTGACATGCAGATACCCTCATGAATTTTTAATATTAATATTCCGAAAATGTATTATATATCTATAATATTAATATATAAAAGTATATAAGTCAAGGATTAGTTGACTTATATCAGGCATTTTGTGTTGGGAAATAAGCTTTGTGTCAAACATTAAACTTAAAGTGGAAGATATCGCCGTCTTTCACGAGATACTCTTTGCCTTCTTGGCGGAGCTTTCCAGCCTCTTTTGCGCCTTGCTCACCTTTAAACTGAATGAAGTCATCATAGGCGATTGTTTCTGCTTTAATAAAGCCGCGTTCAAAATCGGTGTGAATGACACCTGCAGCTTGTGGGGCTTTGAGGCCCTTTTTGAGAGTCCAAGCTCTTGTTTCTTTTGGGCCTGCGGTGAAGAAGGTAATTTGTTCTAAAAGCTCGTATGCAGAGCGGATGATTTTATGGAGACCAGGTTCAGAAAGCCCTAAGGATGCAATGAAATCGAGCTTATCAGCTTCTTCCAGATTTGCAATTTCAGATTCAATGGCCGCAGAGATAAAGACAGCTTGGGCATTTTGCTCATGTGCCATTGTTTCAACCAGACGTGAGAAGTCATTACCTGTAGCGGCAGCAGACTCTTCAACATTACAGACATATAAAACAGGTTTTGATGTGAGGAGATTGAGCGTACGGAAAGTTGTTTTGTCTTCTTCATTGAGCTTTTCAAAAACATGGCGAGCAGGGAGGCCTTCTTCCAGAACGGGTTTTACCATTTCGATCAATGGCAGAAGCTTTAAGGCTTCTTTATCTTGTGTTTTCGCACGTTTTTGAATGCGGATATATTGCTTTTCAAGGCTCTCAAGGTCCGCAAGCATTAACTCTGTTTCAACGATGGCAGCATCACGCAATGGATCGATATCTCCTTCAACGTGCGTAATGTCTGTATCAACAAAGCATCTCAAGACATGAATAATGGCATTAACCTCACGGATATTTGCAAGGAACTGATTGCCGAGTCCTTCGCCTTTTGATGCGCCTTTAACAAGGCCTGCAATATCAACAAATTCAACTTGGTTGGGAATGACGGCCTCAGAGCTCATAAGCGCTGCAATAAGAGCGAGACGAGCATCGGGCACATCAACAGATCCTGAGTTTGGTTCAATCGTACAAAAGGGGTAATTTGCAGCTTGTGCATTGTGCGTTGCTGTGACTGCGTTAAACAGGGTTGACTTGCCAACATTTGGAAGGCCTATAATACCACATTTAAATCCCATTTTATCCTCGTTTATTGACTCATCTTGGTGCAGATGAGATGCTTTGTTTCTGTTTTTGAACGGCTATTTTATTCATCAGCTTGTCAGCTTGATTTGTGAATAGCATTGTAATGTTTTCACTAAGACCGTTAATTGTATCTTGAATAGCGGTTGCATCTTCATCTGATGGGCGCTGCAGAACATATCTTTCAGTTGGGATATGTGGATTCTCTGATCGACCAATTCCTAATCGAATGCGCCAATAGTTTGGACCAATCGTTTCATCAATGGACTTAAGGCCATTATGTCCACCAGATCCACCGCCTTTTTTAATCCGAATTTTGCCTGGTTCCAGATCAAGATCATCGTGAATAACGTATAAATCTTCAGGATGGAGTTTGAACATTGTCATTAAAGATTGAACAGACTTGCCAGAAAGATTCATATAGGTTTCTGGTTTCATTAAAAAAAGTGTGCAATCATGCTCTTCACCAGCCATGTGAATGTGAATTTCAGTTTTTAAAAAATGGGCGTGGTGCTTGAGTTGGAAATCTTTAGAAGAGAGAGATAGGCGGGATGCAATTGCATCAACCGCCCAAAACCCAATATTATGCCTAGTATCAGCATATTGAGAACCCGGATTCCCAAGACCGATTAAGGCAGCTTGTTTCATTTTTTAGCTTCTTTTGTCTCAGCAGATTTGCCTTCTGCAGCAGCTTCTGCTTCTGGCTCAGCAGCTGTTTCAGATTCTTCTGATTTCAAGCTAGGTGGTGCAATGACGGTTGCAACGGTGAAATCACCAGCAGCAACAGGTTTAACACCTTTTGGAAGATCAAATTGATTGATATGAATTGAATCGCCAACTTCTGAATTTTTCAGATCGAAAATGATTTGTTCAGGAATAGAGCCAGCTTCACATCTAAGGTCAACTGTGTGTGATACGATATTTAAAATACCACCTTTTTTGATGCCTGGGCATGTTTCCATGTTTAAGAATTCAACAGGAACGTGAGCAATAATTTCTGTTTTTGCATTCACGCGCAGGAAATCGAGATGGATTGCAAAATCACTAATTGGATCATATTGAACGTCGCGTGTTAGAACTTGATGTGATTTTCCATCAAGAACAATTTCAACGATGTGGTTCATGAAAGCCTTCGTATGAAGGTGCCTATCAAGTGTTTTTTTAGAAAGATTGATCATTGTAGGTTCTTTTTTATCACCATAAATGACAGCAGGAACATGTCCTTGACGACGAGCTTCACGTGCGGTCCCCTTGCCGGCCTTTGCGCGCTGTGTAGCTTCGATTTTGAGTGTTTCAATCATTAGAAACTCCTAAATGTTAGTGGTTGTAATAACTTCATTTTGTATTTTTGATGAATCAAGAAGCACAAAAGAAGGTCGATTTGCCTCCAGGGGTGCAAAACGATAGATCACATTAATATAACAAAAGCCTTTTTGTCAAGTCTAATATTATGTTTTTTCAGGTTGTCAATTTAATAGGTTGTCAATATCTCTGTTGATAGTATGTACAAATGGAGAACTACTTTTGGGCTGATGGAGGCGAAAATGCCAAAAAAGAATGTCATAAGTCAAGATAGCCGTATGGAGGCTTTCTTAGCAACGGTTGTTGACGGTATTATTACAATCAATGAAAAAGGGATTGTGGAGAGTTTTAACCCTTCCGCTGAACGGATTTTTGGATATAAAGCGAATGAAGTCATTGGCAGAAATGTGAATATGTTAATGCCAGAGCCGTACCACTCTGCGCATGACAACTACCTAAAACATTATCATACAACGGGTGAGAAAAAAGTCATTGGTGTTGGCCGTGAAGTGAAGGCAAGACGGAAAGACGGCAGCATTTTCCCAATGGAGCTGGGGGTTAGTTCTTTCATTGATGGCGATAAACGGATGTTTGTTGGGAGTATTCGAGATATCAGTGAAAAGATGCAGCTCACGCGAGATCTATCATGTCAAGTTGCTTCCATTAATAAAATGCAAGCCGTTGTCGAATTTGACATGGATGGGATAATTTTAACAGCAAATGATGCTTTTTTAAGATTAATGGGAGATATCTTAGAGGATATTCAAGGAAAGCATCATTCTATTTTTGTATCGCTTGAGTATAAAAACACATCTGAATATAAGCAATTTTGGGAGAGTTTGAAGGCTGGAGAATACCAAGTTGCTGAGTATAAAAGATTAGCTAAAGATGGACATGAAGTTTGGATCCAAGGCAGTTATAACCCTATTTTGGATGAAGAGGGGAAGCCTTATAAAATTGTGAAATTTGTTGCCGATATTACAAACAGAAAAGCAGCTGAAGCCGCTCTTAAAGAAAGAGAGGCTCGTATTAGTGCCATTGTTGATTCGACAGTTGATGGGATGATTCTGATTGATGATACTGGTATCGTTCAAACTTTTAACCCAGCTTGTGAGCGAATATTTGGATATAGTGAAAGTGATGTGATTGGAAAAAATGTGAGCATGCTGATGCCGGAGCCATATCGGCATGAGCATAATGGTTATCTTAATAATTACCACACGACGGGCGAAAAAAAGGTTATTGGTGTTGGCCGTGAAGTTGCAGGACGTCGTCAGGATGGGTCTGTTTTTCCTTTAGAGCTATCCGTGGTGCAAATTACGGGTGATGGTAAAAGACTATATTCTGGAATTGTCAGAGATATTACAGAAAGAAAAGCAGCTGAAGCCGCTCTTAAAGAAAGAGAAGCCCGTATTAGTGCTATTGTTGATGCAACGGTTGATGGAATGATTCTGATTGATGATAAAGGGTTTGTTCAGACCTTTAACCCAGCTTGTGAGAGAATATTTGGATATAACTCACGTGATGTGATCGGAAAAAATGTGAGTATGCTAATGCCAGAGCCTTACCGGCATGAGCATGATGGATATCTTCATAATTACCATACGACTGGCTTGAAAAAAGTGATTGGTATTGGCCGTGAAGTCGCAGGGCGACGTCAAGATGGGTCTGTGTTTCCCTTAGAGCTTTCTGTTGTACAAATTATTGGGGACGGGAAGAAATTATATTCAGGGATTGTGAGAGACATAACAGAACGAAAAGCAGCTGAAGAGAAACTCAAAGCCTTTGCAGAAGAAATGGAGGGTAAAAATAAAGAACTAGAAGTTGCTCGCGAACAGGCAGATCATGCGAATAAGATGAAATCAGAATTTTTGGCAACGATGAGTCATGAGATACGGACGCCGATGAATGGTATTATTGGTATGACTGAATTGCTTTTAGGAAGCCAGTTAAATTCAAGGCAGCGTGAATATATTCATACAGTGATGAGCTCTGCCGAAGTTCTTTTAACAATTATCAATGATATTCTTGATTTTTCAAAAATTGAATCTGGGAAAATGGAAATAGAATCGATTCCTTTTGACTTTCTGTCATTGATTGAAGAAACATGCGATCTGATGGCTGTGAAAGCTCGTGAAAAAGGTGTGGAGTTGATTGTTCGATACATTCCTGGTGTTGTTAGCTCAGTTGTTGGGGATCCAACCCGTATCCGTCAGCTTGTGATGAATTTGGTTGGAAATGCAATTAAATTCACGGAAAAAGGACGTATATTAGTCACAATTGATCAAGTGCCGCCAGAATCAGACAACCCAAATGATGTAATGTTAAAAGTGAGTGTGAGCGATACCGGAATTGGTATTCCAGAAGATGTTCAAGAACGGCTCTTTGAAAAATTCTCACAATTAGATACCAAAACGACAAGGAAATATGGTGGTACTGGCCTGGGGCTTGCGATTACAAAACAACTTGTGGATTTAATGGGTGGTACGGTTGGGTTTGAAAGTAAGGAAGGAAAAGGTTCTACATTCCATTTCACAATGCGGTTACAGGCCTTTGCTGAACAGTTGGTTGAAGATTATAAGCATAGTGTTATCGACTTAAAAGGTGTACGTGTCCTGATTGTTGATGATCTGCAGGATAACTTAGTTATTTTGAAAGAGCAGCTTGAATATATAGGAATGGAGTGTGTTTGTTTCTTAGATAGTAAAGAGGCTTTGGATTATATGTTGAAAGCAAAAGAAGAAGGGCATCCAGTTGATATTGCTTTGATTGACTATTTGGTTCCAGGCATGAATGGTGAGGAGCTTGCAAAAGAAATTAAGGCGAAAGACTCACCAATTAAAAATACACCTCTGATCCTGTTTACAGCTCTTGGCGGTTATAACTTCTTTAAACGATTTGCATCAGCGGGTGTTTCTGCCTTTTTATCAAAGCCAATTCATGTGGGGCTTTTGGTCAAAACAATTTCTCAGGTTCTGCAGTCTTGGCAGCAAGGTGGAGATGGTGGCATTTTAACTGTTGATACCGTCCGGACGTATGAAGATAAAACAGATAATATTATGTTTAATAACATTCATGTATTGGTCGTTGAAGACAATCTCGTCAATCAGCTTGTTGCAACAAAAATGCTTGAGAGCATGGGTGTTAAAGTGTCAACCGCCGCAAATGGAAAAGAGTCGATAGATCGGGTGCAAAAAATGCGTTTTGATTTGATCTTTATGGATTGTCAGATGCCGGTTATGGATGGGTTTGAGGCAAGCCGGCTTATAACAGGCATGAAAGAATCAAAAATTATAGAAGACATTCCCATTATTGCTTTGACGGCGAATGCGATGAAAGGTGATAAAGAAAGGTGTTTAGAGGCAGGGATGCTTGATTATATTACCAAGCCAATGCGTAAAGAAGATCTGATTAACAATATTAGGAAATGGATTCCATCTGTTTCAGAATATGAAGGTACGTCAGCAATGGCCCGTACTGCATAACAAGTAGTTTTTTACGACAAAAGTGGATCGAGCTTTCCTTTTTCATCAAGCTCATGCATGTCATCACAACCGCCAATGTGTGTGCCATTGATAAAGATTTGCGGAACAGTTCTTCTCCCGAATGAGCGTTCAACCATCTCTTCAAATTTTTCTTGGTCATAGGTGACGTCATATTCCGTAAAAGCAACTTTTTTCTTGGTGAGAAGCTCTTTTGCTTTTTTGCAATAAGGGCAGTAATCTTTTGTGTAGATTTCAACAGTTGTCATTGATTATCCTTTAAATTTTATTTTGAAGTACATTGACCATATCAGTCATTTTGTTTTTATTGCTAGCAAGGATGTCATTCCCTAAACGATCTTTTACGCCTATGTAAGCTGTCTCTAGTGTTGCAAGCTTAAAAAGGGTTTCTTCTAAAAAAGGAATGAATGCCTTTTGTAACTGAGGAGATTGTAAGAGTGACAAGTGTTTAATCAATTGGTCTGCCTCTAGAATCATTTGATCAAAAGAATCGTCATCTTCATCAAAATCATCAAAATTCTCAAGAGTGAGGAGATCAATTTTTGCATTGAGAGCTGAAAATTGATCTTGAAGTGATTGGATAAATTCAGATTCTAATTCTTTGTGAATCATAAGCGATCTCCCTATGTTGCTTTCAACTATATTTGAAATTTATTGAAGCATCAATAGGGATATTTTAAAAAGGAATTGCAGCCTTTATCCGGCTTGCAGGAATCGCAAGGCCATGCTGTGTTTTCTGATTTTTACTAATGGCGACGTGCATCCCAATGACTTCAATTGTTTTGTCATCATGTGCTATGAAAAAGGGAGAGCCTGAATCACCTTCTGTGCTGTCACAGTCATGAATGAGTAATCTGCCTTTATCTCTTTGACCATAAAGGTGGCAGGTTGAATCAGCCATCAAATAATCAGCACGATCAAAGCTATAACCAGCCCTGATCACGCGCGCGTGAGAGGGAATATTTAAAAGACTTTGAGAAGGTTCATCAGATAAAGTGATGGGGAGTAATGGCAGAGATGATGAGAGTTTCAAGATAGCCCAGTCATTTGCAAACATTGATGTTTCATCAGCTCTATTATAAACGTATTCAGGTGAAAAGAAGATAGAGTCAATGCGCGATTCGCCATCATTTTCAGTGCCGTGGACACCGGCATAAAAGGTAAGATTTTTTGGCGATAGAGGCGTTCCTGTGTTTGCATTGTAAAGACAATGAGCAACAGTGAGAACATATCGTTCATGAATGAGTGTTCCCGTGCAATAGCCATCATCATTGCGAATCACTTTGCCAATGGATGACCAGGGCCAGTTGTTTTGATGCATCACAATACGATCATCCGTGCCAACAATGCCATGAATTTTTTCTTTAGCTGCATAGGCGTAAAGAGCAATAAAGATAAAGAAAATGCCTAAGAGGATTTTGGAGAGTGTTTGTGCGCTCATATTCAGACTCATTCTTTTTCGATAGGTTAACATGAAATCATTAAAAAAAGAATGGAAAGACAAAAGAGAGACAATAAAAAACCCACCAAATGGTGGGTTTTTTGTTTATGACTTGCGTCTTTATTTTCTGTCGCCTAAAAGACGAAGGAGAGCTAAGAACAAGTTTAAGAAGTTAAGATATAAAGAGAGTGCACCCATGATAGCCACTTTTTGATTGGCTTCTGAACCATAGCTTTCATCGTACATTTCTTTAATACGTTGTGTGTCCCAAGCTGTAAGACCAATAAAGACAACAACAGAGATTAAGGAAATTGCGAAATCAAGGCCACTTGATTTCATGAAGAGGTTGACAATACTCGCAATAATGATGCCGAAGAGGCCCATCATCATAAAGCTGCCCATTGAAGCAAGGTCTTTTTTTGTTGTGTAGCCATACAAAGAAGTTGCTGCGAACATGCCAGATGAGATAAAGAACACCTTAACAATGCTGCCGCCCGTATAGATCATAAAGATCCACGAAATGGAAACGCCCATGACGGCGCAGAAAGCCCAGAAGATGGTTTGTGCTTTTGATGCGCTTATGTCTTGAATCTTGAATGACAAGAAAAAGACAAAGCCGAGAGGAGCAAGCATCACAACCCATTGAAGAGGGGTTCCGAAGATTGCATTCATCAGAGCAGGCGATGTTGATGTTAAAAAGGCAATGAGTCCGCTGATACCAAGACCCGCTGTCATATAGTTATAAACGCGCAGCATTTGCTGACGTAAGCCCTCATCATAGGCTTGCTGATCAGAAATGGCCGCTGTTTGTGGTTTTCTGTAATTGACCATTGTTTTGTTTCCTTTACAATTTATGAGAACGGTGAACGTTCTTACTTATAAATGGGTATTCTTCATTTTAGTTACAAGATATTTTACGTATCTTTTTTGCAAAAAGATAGTTCTATTTTTATCGAGAGCATGCAGTTCCTTGATTCTGCCCTAAGTAAAGAGCTGCTCTGACGCCGCTATCGGCACCATATTTGCCAAGAGTAATCTTGGTTGATAAAGGGGCTAGGTGAGCATTGCTTTTCAGTCTTGATTCAAGTTCTTCAGTCAGATTCGGCAAGCATTTCAAGCCGCCTCCGATGATGATAATGTCCGGATCAACGGTGAGTAGGATGAGTCCCAGATTTTCAGCGAGCGCATCAAGATAGAGCCTATAGGCTTGCATCGCTTCGAGTTCGTTTTGATGAATTTTGCGCACCACTTCTTTGCTATCAGTCAGTTTTACGCCAGTGAGCATCTCGTATCGCCTGGTAAGGCCACGGGATGAGAATTCAAAATCCATGCAGCCTGTTTGACCGCAAGCACAAGGAACAGCGTCGCCATCTCTCTCTTTTTTTCTGTAGGGCATAGGAATGTGTCCCCATTCGCCTGCAAGATGATTTGCACCGGCAAGAATTTGTTTGTTCGCAACAATCCCGCCGCCAAGGCCCGTTCCGAGGATCAATCCAAAAACCAGTTTTTCTTCAGCACCATTGCCATTAAGAGCTTCAGACAAAGCAAAGCAATTAGCGTCATTTTCAAGTGTTGGTGCAAAGCCAAAGATTTCTGTCAGATCTTTATTGAGATCGTGCCCTGCTAAAAAGGGAAGATTGGCTGCCTTGATTTCAATTTGTTGAGAGTTTTTGTGTTTCAGAATGCGGCCAGCAATTGAAATGCCGAGCGTATAGGGTGCACTTGGATCTGGGCGCGCTTTTTGGACCATGTTTTTTATTTGACCAAGAAATGCGGAATAATTTTTTTCAACAGGCTCTTGCGTGTGAGAGAGCTCTTCTCCTTTTGAATTTTGGGCAAGGAGAGAAATTTTTGTGCCGCCAATATCGAGTCCAATATGGTACATTTATGGTGTTTCCTTATGTTTTGATTGATAATCTGCAATCCATTTGAGAAAAGAGTTTGGTGAAAGGGCTGGGGAGTATAAATAACCCTGACCGTGTGTGCAGCCCATTTCAATGAGGCTTTTTTGTTGCTCAGTGTTCTCAATGCCTTCTGCGCAAGTGGTCATTTTCATTTTTGTTGCGATTTCAAAAATAACTTCAAGGATCATTTTTGTTTTCGTGTCTTCAGGGAGTTTGACGACCATCGCCTTTTCAATTTTGATTTCTTTAAAAGGAAGATCCATGAGTCTTAAGAGAGATGAGTGACCTGTTCCAAAATCATCAATTGAGAGCTCAATGCCCATTTGAGAGAGCCTTTGGAGATAGTCTTTCACCGGATTTAAGTCTGACATAGCTGTCTGTTCTGTCACTTCAAAAATTAAATGATGAACAATATCATGATAGGCCTCTAAGAGCGGAAAGACTTTGTCATAAAAAGGCAGATGCGTCATGCAAAGGGCAGGGACATTGACTGAAATTTTCAGCATTGGAATCCCGAGCCCTGACCAATATTTGATATCTTCTAGTGCTTTTTCAATGACATAAAGGGTTAAAGTTTCATGCAGATTCTCTCGTTCGATGAGAGGCAAAATCTGATTTGGCATAATGAGCCCCTTACTTGGGTGTTCCCAGCGTAAAAGTCCTTCAGCGCCGTAAAGCATCTTTGATTTCAGATGTATTTTGGGTTGATAGTAAAGGTGTATTTGTTTGCCTGATAGCGCATCATTAAAATCTTCAAGTGAGATAATGTCTTGATCGTGTATCAGCAATGAAAAAAGTGAGTTTGGTTTTTCTTCAAGCTGTTTGAGCGGAATCGTGTGCCTGATTGTCAAGCCTTTTTCTGCAAAGGTTTGAGGAAGTGTCGATTTTTCATCACGCGTTGCTAAGATAAATGTTGTTTGATAGAAGTAAATTGCTTGCTTGAGAAAGACACTAAAGGTTTCACTTGGCTGATTTTCTGGCATATCCATTAACAGAACAAAGTTGGGTCTTTGCATTTTCGCATAAAGACTGGCTTGCCATTTTTCAGTTACGCAGATTGCAATATATTGATTCAGCAGCGCTTTTTGACAGATCTGTTTTGATAGATATCCTGATGGATTGAAGATGAAAAGTCTTTTCTCTGTCATGTTTTTTTGAATAGGGTTGATTTGAATTGGGATCTGTTTCATAGTATAATGCAAAAAACGCGTAGGGGATAGGTCTAATTATTCCATCAAAAATAAATGAGGATAAAATGCTCAAAAGAATCTTTTTCATCGTCTTATTCACTCTCGTTGGTATTGGTGTGATCTTTGCCTTTTTCGGTCTGAAAAAAAATCTAGAGATGACTCAACAAGCAAAATTATCTAGTTTTGAGGCTACGCCTAACATTTTTCCAGCGCCAGCTGATTTGGGTGGTCCCTTTACATTGCTGACGCACAAGGGTGAATTAGTCACAGATAAAACTTTCCACGGGAAGGTTGTTTTGATGTTTTTCGGTTATACCTATTGCCCTGACTATTGCCCAATGGAACTCCAAAATCTCACAGAGGTTTTAAAATTGCTTGATAAGGATCGTTTGGGCGACAAGGTTCAGCCCATTTTCATAACAATTGATCCGCGGCGCGATACAAAGGAACTGCTTGCTGGTTTTGTTAAAAGATATGATCCCCGTGTGGTTGCATTGACAGGAAAGGATGAAGATCTTGAATCCTTGCGCAAGGCCTACAAAGTCTTTACGTCAAAAGTTGATGATGGATCAGACTTCTACCTCATGGATCATTCAACATTTTTATACCTCATTGATCAACAAGGAAAACTTGTATCAATGGTTCGCTATGGCACAGAACCAGCAGAGATTGCTGCTGCGGTCAAAGAGCTGTTGATGAATTAGCCTATGAGGCGTGTGGTGTTTTTTCCCAATTGATCACAACATCCTGTTTCACAAATCCCAATTTTTTGAGAACAGCAAGCACGTGGTCTCTTGTGATTTCGATTCGTACTTTATCAGTGTCACTTTCTTCATCATAATCGTAGTGAACGCCATATTCTGCAGGATTGAGCTGGTTGTTTACCAGCCATCCGTAGTAGCCATCTAGAGCTTCATCTCCTTCAAAGACTTTAAGAGGTCTTTCTGATTGAGCGGCTTTGATTTGTGCGCTGGAGAGTTGTCGAGACTGATCCCCTTCTGCATGCGCATAGTTAGGGAGCAGTTTTAAATCCTCATTTGTTCTGAAGTGTTTTAAAAGTCTTTCAACGAGAAGTCTGGGGGTGAAATGCTTTTCAAAAGTCACCAAAATACGTTGGATTTGAGAGAAATGAGAGAAGCGAGAGATATCTTCTTGGAAAGATGTGAGTTTTGGAAAACCGAAAAGATCTCTGAGTACAAATTCAAAAAGTGCAGATCTATGTGCTCCATGGACCAGAATAAGACTTTTATTGTTGTACGCTTCATCTTTATAGCAGCGATGATTGTCTTCGCTGCAATTCACAGCCTGAATCAAGGCTGTATTCATGACATTATGGACAACGGCATTGACTGTACTTTCAAAAGTACCATCTATTTGATTATAGCCAAGCAATAATGATTTAACAGCTGTATTAAAACCAGCGTCTTGTCCTGTTGGGCAGATAGTGAGTGCTTTCATGAGAATGCCAAGGTTGACACGAAAGAGATATGGATCTGTTATTTTTTCAAGAGCCTCGATCATATGTTTGAGCAAATTGATCCATTCAGGGATTAACTCTTTGCTCGGCAGCCAAGGTGTTTTTCCTTTTTGTTCTTCTGCCGTTAAAGCGAGAAGAGATTGATGTTTTGTTGCGTCGGGTTCTTTTGCGTTTTCACTTTGGATCTGAGTATTGATGAGTGTTTTCAAAAATCGCATAACAGTTACGGTTACTTTTTGAGTCGCTTCTGTTAAGCTCATTTTTGCATATTCAGAGCGATCAAATTCCATTTGATCATTAGCGACAACGGCTTGAATCGCATAATAGTTAGGGCTTTTTTCGTCCACAAAATTAATTTGATTTATAAGGCTTTGAAAGCGAGTTGCAACATTTTGATGTGGCCATTCTAGAGTTGGAAATTCCCTTGGGGCGATCACTCTCAGATGATCTAAATGCAGCGGCTGACTTTTATCCTGTTCGAATAATTTATGTGAGAACTCAATGATAAGAGATATGGCTTCTTTATAAAGTTGAGGCGGCATTTGATCTAAGAATAAAGCAAGACAATAGTATATCAGATCAGAATCATCTATTTTATTGAGGTTTTCTCTAATGCAATTTATCAGAAAAGCACTATTTTCATTCGGGGTCATGAATTTCGTGTAAATCGACATGAGAAGACAGGTGCTATGAAGATGATTAAGATTTTCATTGCTCGTCTCTATAATCAGTAATAGTAGATCTCTTGAGTATTTATGTGGCTGAAAAATTGCAATATCTATCTTGCCTGTTTCCAGTATTTTGATGAGGAGTGTTTTCATTTTTTCTTTGAGTGCCTGCAGGCGTTCCGGTTGGTTTTTCAATTTTTCATAGAGATTCATTGAGAATTTCAGAGAGATATCTGAACTCATTTGATCGGTTATGATTAAGTGATAAATGTCTGAAGAATATTTTTCTTCAAAGATTCGATCTGTATTAATGAACAGAAACTTGAGCGCAAGACCGGTCAGATCGTTAGATAATGGATATTTATCAAGATAAGTTGATACATAATTATAAGGAAGCTCAGCAACGAGAAATCCATAAATATATGATGTTTTATTTATATTGGGGATAGGTGTTTCATGCATTTTTCTTAAAAATGCTCTTTTTTGAGGTGCTAATAAGGTGAGTTTTGAATTAAGATCTAACTTTTGATTATTCTGTCTCTTCTTTTGGGCAATTTCATGTAAGAGAGATAGGTATACAAGACATTCAGGACTTGAGAGGTTATCGTGTAATTGATAATGTCTGCGTAAAAGATAAAGAAGGCACTCGAGATTTTTTTGACGGATATAGGGTGAATCTTGCGCGTTTTTTAGATCTGCTAGAGTTCGTTTTATTTTTTGGGTCATTGCATTTAGGAACTGTGCGATTTCCTCTCTATAAGCCAGATCCGTACCTTGAGAGAGTAAATCAGAGAAATAGGTAGCAAGCGGGATATCAAGGTGTGATACTTCTGTATGAGCAGAGAGCCTACTGAAAATAAATAAGGCATGGTTGTGAATCTGAGGGGCAATAGCCAGATCAGGATTCATTGTTTTTAAGAACAATAAATCGCTTAAATAGGAACCGCATGCAGGATTAGCTATATTTGTTCTGTTTTGAGTTTCTATTGACTCTAAGAGTTCTTGACTCAAAAGAAGTGCGCGTTGATTGCTCAGGTCACATGGGTCAGTTTGTTTTAGTTTTGCGATGTTTATCGCGCGTTGTACGCGAGGTTGACCTGGGTTCTCAAAGGAATTAAGCTCCGTAAAGATAGGATCTGATTCGCGGTAGATCTGAAAAGAGGGCTGAACAAAATAGGTCTGAATGATTTTTTGCATGACTTGATTTTCAGTCTTCTGAAAATAGACGTAAAGAGCGCTGATTCGGTCAAGTAAATGCTGTTCACTTATTTCAGCTAAAACACCGGAGGCTTTAAGTTTTGCCATCGATTGGTGAAATGTGTCTATATCTTTTTGAGATGGTTCTGTTGATGTTTTTTCAGATTGGGACTTGAGGTCTTCGAGACTTTCTATAATGTTATTTACAAAAGGAAGGAGGGCTTCTTTCTTTTGAATCTTAATCATTTTTACAATCAGAAAATTTCTTTCGGGGCTTGGCAATGTATTTAAGAAATCACGTAAATCATCTTGTTTGTCTTTAAACTGATCAAAAAAAGAATGCCATATCAAATCTTCATCATATGCTGAAAAGAAGTCTTGTCTCACTAAGCCATCAATGAGGCGTTCTGGTTGATTTGCTGAATATTCAACAAAGGCGCGTTTATCTTGAAGCAATTCTGCAGCAACTTTTTCATCAAATACTCCAAATGAGTCGGTTAGTCGGTGTAATATTTTCATAAATCCTGTATAGAGCATGGAGATTAAGTATCCTGGGTGCTCTGTATTTGCAAATTGATCCTTGTAATGACGATAGAGAGATAGGCATGCCTCTCTCAGGATCTCCATTGGGTATTCATCTCTCTCGTGCGGTTTGGGCGGTGTGGATCTTTGAAGGTGTGCTATATAAAAACAAATAAAATGAGAGATTAAGAAAGGATCAAGAGCATTTTCGCCTGTAGACTGACTTGAAACATGAGTCAAAAGATGCTCAATCGCCGATTTTGTCATGCCGTCAGATTCTTCTAGAAGCGTCTCTTTATCCACCCTGTGTTTCAAGATTGCATATGAGGCTCTTGCGCAGTGAGGATGGCTTAAATCCTGACTGATTTCAGTCATTTCTTGTTGTACTCTTTTTAAAACCGAAAGGTCTAAAATAGTGAGAGTCTTTTCATCTTGCTTTGTTGGATCTTGTCCTTCAATCAGCGGTTTTAAGTCAGGATTAAAACATAATGACCCATATAGAAAGAAGCATTCTCTATAGAGAGGATGATCTTCTTGGCATAAAATATGAGTTTGTACATAATTAAAAACAGCTTTAGCTGTTTGATTGTAATGAGTGATCAGCTTTTTGAGTTCAACATAAGGTAAATTTAATAAAAAAAGAGCAATTTTATTCTTATGATCTAAGGTATCAGAAAGCCTGGTTTGAAAGAGTAGATGAATTTGACTGATGATCTGCTTGCTTTCGTAACTCTCTGTAAGGGGTTTCATAACGAGCGTGACTGCAATAGCGAGAGGGAAAAGAGGGTGATTAGGCTGGCTGATCAGGGGGCGCATTTTTCCAAGGATGTTTTCACTTTCTAAGGGTGAATTGAATAGATGAAGAATTTCTTCAGCAATTTTATAGGGTTGTGCGTCACATGGAACGGCTCCATCCATCACAGCTAGTAAATATTGTTTGTGTTGTGCGGCAGCTCTATTCGATTCTTCAACAGCGCGACGAGGGGAATCTATTCTGCTAGGATAATCAGGCGTTTGGTCGAGGTCGGCTCTCGGTCTTTTACGGCGAACAGTTCTTAGCCCAATGGTTTCATCTTCAGGTTGCGGGTTCGCTTCGGTTTGTGGTGCTGCACGTGGTTGCTCAGGATTAGCAGCGTCAATCGCCGGATTTTGAGGGGCTTGTGCATCTTGCTGAATTGGGTTGTCGTGATTTTGTATTTGATGAATATTTGCCATGTTGAATCCTTTGATTAAAATATAATTGTGTAAAATTTAGTTTATTATATGGGTAAATAAATTAATGTCAAGAGATAAGTGTGGTTTGTGGGGGTGAATCTGTTTGCATTTTGTGGTTTTGTTTTATATGATTCGGATCAGGATGTAGAGCAGCTGCTCTCGTTCAAGACTTTTTATCAATAAGAATAAGGAATAAATCAATGAAAAAATTGTTTGGAGCTCTTGTATTTTCTGTCGTTGCTTTGAGTGGGGCTGTTGCCGCTGCTCATGGATATAATCATGGCGATGTAACAATTACGCACCCATGGACAAAAGAATCAGCAGAAGGTCAAAAAAATGCTGGTATCTTTATGGAAATCACAGCAAAAGGAATTGAAAAAGATGCACTGATCCGTGCTGAAACAGATGCTGCTGAAAAAGTTGAATTGCATGCTCACATTCATGAAAATGGGGTGATGAAAATGCGCGCTGTTGAGAAGATGGACATTGTCCCTGGTGAAAAATTAGAACTAAAACCAGGTAGTTATCATGTCATGCTTTTTAATCTAAAAAAGCCATTTGTGAAGGGGGAAGAAGTGCCAGTGACTTTGTACTTTGAAAAAGCCGGTAAGATTGAGGTTGTGGCTAAAGTTGAGGCTCATGATTTTAAAGGAACACATAAACATCACGCACACTAAATTTATAGCATTTTGGTATGTGAAAAGCCTCTTTTGTTTAAGAGGCTTTTTTCTTGATCTATGAGCGAATACCCTTTTAAATGATCTATAAATTTATAAGGAAACACAATGTCAGACAATAAAAAAACAGATCCGAAGCAACTTTTGAAGGAACTCGATTTGGCTGAACAAAAAAAAAATGCAAGGCCAGATCTGTCAAAAATCGATATGAAATCAAATAAAACCATAAGTTTAGCCATGCGCCTTGGTGTTGAAATACTCGCAGCACTTGCAATGAGTGTATTTATAGGTTTGCTTATTGATCACTTTTTTGATACATATCCTATAGGATTTATTATTATGTTTGTCTTTGGAGCTTTTGCGGGCATTTGGAATGTCTATAAGGTTTTAGGATTTCATAATAAAAATAATTCTGGTATAAACGAGAAATAAGAAAGTTTACAAAAGAGGAATATCGTGGCCAATCCCTTAGAACAGTTCAGAATTCAACCACTCTTGCCTGTGGAAGCAGGCGGTTACAATATCTCATTTACCAATTCATCAGCTTGGATGCTTGCAACAATCGGTTTGATTTTGTCAGTTCTGTTGATTTCATCGACACGAAAAGACTATATTCCTGGAAAATTGCAGAGCCTGGGCGAGATGTGTTATGACTTTATTGCCAATATGCTGAGTGAGAATGCAGGCCATGAAGCGAAAAAGTTTTTTCCCTTTGTTTTTTCTCTCTTTATGTTCATTCTTTTAGGAAATGCTCTGGGCATGATTCCTGGGGCCTTTACCTTTACAAGCCATATCATTGTTACTTTTGCTTTGGCCATGATCGTGTTTATCATGGTCACGATTCTTGGTTTTGTGAAACATGGCTTGAAGTTTTTAACTTTCTTTGTGCCGAGTGGTGTCTCGCCATTTTTGGCAATTATCATAGTGCCGATTGAGTTAATTTCATATCTATCACGGCCAGTTAGCCTATCGATTCGTTTGTTCGCGAACATGATGGCGGGTCATACGATGTTAAAAGTTTTTGCGGGTTTCTCTGTATCTTTAGGCGCTGCTTTTGGTGTTTTTGGATACGGAATGGGTGTTTTGCCAATTGTGATCAACGTTGGTCTGATTGGCTTTGAGTTTCTTGTTGCTTTTTTACAAGCCTATGTCTTTACAATTTTAACCTGTCTCTATATTAGAGATGCGATAGAATTGCATTGATTTTTTGTTAAAAAGGATCAAGTATCATTCCGATAATGGTTCGGGTAAATTGTTATCTAACAAAGAAAGAAAGTGAGGATAATTATGGAAGTAGAAGCAGCTAAATATCTTGGGGCAGGTCTTGCCGTTATTGCATTGTTCGGCGTTGGTATTGGGATTGGGAATATCTTCTCATCGCTTGTCACTGCAGTTGCAAGAAATCCATCAGCGCGTCAGCAAGTGTTTCCAATTGGTATTTTGGGCTTTGCATTGACAGAAGCTGTTGCTCTGTTTGCGCTATTGATTGCGTTTTTGATTCTGTTTCTTTAAAAAAACAGATGATGAAAGGAAACTTTTTTCCTTTCATGTGAAATGGAATTGTCTGAAAAGCAGGGTCGTTGACTTTGCTTTTCAGGTGGTTCTGAATATCTCTTAGAAGAGGTTTTGAATGATACGTACAAAATTTCAATTGCCAAATCAGGCAAGATCATTTGCAGTGGTAATGGTTGGTTCCATTCTTTTGCCATTGACAGCGTTTGCGACTGAGGAAGCGCATGAAGGTGGTGGATTGCCACAATTGGCTGCTGATACATTTCCCAGCCAAATTTTTTGGTTATGTTTAACCTTCGCTCTTTTATATTTAGGTGTGTCATATTTATTTGTGCCGCGTATTGAGAAGACACTCAAAAAGCGTGAAGATAAAATTGAACAGGATTTTGCAAAGGCGCGCACTCTGGCAGAAGAGGCTGAGGCTTTTCAAACAAAAAGAGATGAAACCCAAAAGATTGCTCATCAGAAAGCATTAGGCATTTTGCAACATGCACAAAAGGAAGCGGCTGATCTTTTAATGGAGCAAAGTGAAAATCTGCAGGTTTCATTTAATGAAAAAGTTGTTCATCTTGATGAGGCTATGGCAGTTGTCAGATCGACTTATATGAAAGAGATTGAAGTAGTAGCATCAGACATTTGCGAGAAGATTGTTGCAAAATTATGTGGTGATTTGGTAACGCGGAGCGAGATTGAAAAAGCCGTTTCTGCGCATAAAAAACATGAGAATTTAAGGATAGCATGCTAATGATACAGACAGCAACATTTTGGCTCATTATTGCTTTTGCCGTTTTTCTTTTTCTGGCATGGAGAAAGATTCAGAATGCGGCTTCAGCAGGCGTTGACTCATATATTCAAAAGGTAAAAGCAAAAGTTGATGAAGCAGAGCAATTCAAGCAAAGAGCAGAAGAGCTTTTACGTGATGCTGATCGTCAGTATATGAAAGCTCTTTCAGATGCAGAGACAATGATCTCTCAAGCAAAGGAAGAGGCAATTCTGATGAAGCAAAAAGCAGAATCAGATGCTGCACAGTTGGTTGATAAGTTTGAGAAAATGGCAGCGGAGCGAGAAAAGCAGCTGCAAGTTTCAACCTTAGAATCATTAAAGCAAATGACAGCTGAATTGTCTCTTAAAGCATTAGAGCGCGTTCTTTCTGAACAATTGACAGATGCTGATCAAAAGAAAATGGTGGATGAGTCTATATCTCTGCTAGCGGCAAAGATCAGCTGATTCTTTTATTACGTCATCATTGCTCTAGGAAATGGCGCGTCCAACACTGGTATGACATCCTTTTTGTGATGCCCGGACCTGTTGCCCTAAAGTTCAACACCACGTCATCCTGAACTCGTTTCAGGATCTATTTGGATTGACAAGGAGATGCCGAAACAAGTTCGGCATGACGTGTTTGTTGTTAATTCGCTAAGATCCCATCCTTCTAGTCTAAAGCTTCAGCGATACAGACGTCGCCTTTTAATAAGGCGTCTCTGAATGACAGAAACGGATCATAGATTCTTTTCTATTATGAATTTCTCCCAGCAGTCTCAATAGTGTACTGCTAATTACATTAAAATTGTCATGATTCTCTTACTATTTCACGATTCTGAGCGTGCACTCTGTTGAGTGCAAAAAGAGTAAGGGCGATTGTCAAAATTGTTGATACAGCCATTAGGAAAATCGGAGAGGCTGTTTCATTAGTGATAACAAGTTGAAGGTTTCTTCGGTTTGTTCCAGTCTCTTGGCTTTTATCTGTTGCAAGTTCCAGCATGTATATTCCAAGCTGGAAGAGCATTGCTAGAAGAATATAGCTGTACCAGAAAACACCAGAGGGTGGATAATGAAATTGATAGGAGAATTGATCAAGAATGATTGTTTTGCGCTGATGTAATTTCTTTTCAAGAATACTATTTTTTTCATCGTTATTCAGAAACATCAATCCGTTTGTAATGTTGATTTTTTTGAGTTTTGGGTGTTGTAAAAGAGCTTCAATTGCAATGAATCTGTTGGATTTAAAGGTGATTTCTCTGAGTTCTGGGAAAAACTTGATCAATTTCGGTATGTCAATTTTTACCGTTTCTGTATTGATGTTAATGGTGAGATTGACAAGATTCAGCGTTGTATGATTGCGCAAAATATGAGGCAGCTTTTTCAAGAGTTCAGTGAAGGCTGCTGTTGTTGAAATAGTGACATGATATTCGGTAAGAAGGAAATAACTGTGCGGATCTTTTTCATCACAAAGATCTTTCAAAGTCAATGTTTTTGGTGCTGCCACAGATGTTTGATACCACTCAACTCCAGTTGTTGGGAGATGTTTGCGATCTTGTACTTGATGCAAAGCAACAAGTGTACGTATATGAGACATGTTGTTTCCTTTGTTATAGTTGTTGCCTTATCATTTCAAAGGATCTATCCCTTTGTTTTTGATGAGAAAAAGAATAGAGTTTGATTTGAGCCAAGAGAGATATGGCAATGATAAGAAGAGAGAGTGTTGATTTGTGAGTGAAGAAATTTGTTTCTTGGCGGCGGTGATCAAAACTCATTGACATTAGGTTTGTGATGCTAAAAAGTAAAAAGATGTTGAGTATGGTAAACCCGAATTTGAAAAAAAGACGTGAGGGATAGTCAAACTTATAGGGGGTGCTTTGTATAAAAATGTTTAAATTCTTACGATAGCCATGCCTTAAAAGATTATGTTTTTCTTGAGTGTTCCAGTAAATTTTTGATTCGTTAATGTGTACGCTTGTTAAGTCAAGTTGGTTCAGTAGTCTTGAGACAAGGATACTTTGATTAGAGCCAATAATGAGATGTTTTATTAAGGGGAAAAAATGAAACAAAGTGTCAATATCAATCTTTTGGACTCGATGTGTTAATGTGAGTGATGTGAATGAGAATTGATGATTTTCTAAGGATGATTTTAATATTTTGATCAATTGATCATGAGCCTCTTGTGTTTCAATTCTGAGACTCTGATCATAAGATTGAACGCGTGATTTTCCCGGATAAGGAATATGTTGAACTTGTATGCTTTCCCACATTAAACCCAAAGCTGGCATTCCATCTAATTTTGAGATAGATGAAAAAGGTGTGTAAATTGATTGAATTCCTGTCATATTGAGTCTGCCTTTCCACAAAAAACTTATTGTTGTTTTGCGATTTTTTGCTCGCGAATGACCTCACGATGGCTGGCGCGATATCTCTCAAGTTCATAAAAAAATGTCCAAATGATAAGACAAATTGTGATCAATGGAAAAGTTAAAGTATTGAGATATGAGAATTGAGAGAAGGCTTGTCTATTTGACCATTCTTCTTGAAATTCCCTTTTTGAGTCTATCTGCTCAGACAGGATTTTAGAAAAATGATAGAAGTGAAGAAAAACATTTCCTAATATAAGCGCACACATATATTTCAGATATTGCGTTGAGGCATACATGAAACGATAACGAGACCCGCCTGTATAGATACATGTTTTACTCATTTGAGGATCTCTGGTGATCAGAGCTTTTTCACCTTTGTCAAAGAAAATACGTTTTTCTTGAATATTGACTCGACTTATATTTTTATGAGATATAATGGCTGTAAGAGCCAGAGTCTCATTAGATGGAATGGTGAGTTCTCTGATAGAGGGCAAAAACGCAAGCAAAAGAGGGATAGTCTCTAGCGGCACATGAGTGGCAATTTTGAGATGTGTGATCGGAGGATTGACAGAAAGACTGAGAACTTGAATGTTATTTTCTTCAAGACGTTTTTGGATTTGCTTTATAAGGTATCGTAAGGTTGCTTCTGATTGAATTTCTACGCAATAGTCATTGAGATTTTTTATTCTAGGGCAAAAAGAGCGAGAGAAAAGATGCTTTGGTAATATGGAAACGCGCGATGATTGGATATCAGGTAATTTCCCTGTTTCTTCATCTTTTTGTTGCAGAAATTCAATCAGGTCTATCGTAAAAGGACTTTGCCGAACGAGATGTGTCATGTGTTTTTTGCTCCGTGTTGGATGTTTGATTACTGATTTTTCTTTTCACGGGTGATTTCCCAAGACTCATTGGCAGATTTGTACAACCAATATAATGTGAGCCCTATGCGCAGAATGAGGGAGCCAATCATATTGACGAGGAGGCGATTTGAGATTGTGAGATTGTGATCTGTGGATTTATAATTTGTATAGCCGAGTTCTAAGATATTGAATAGAATTAAAGCATTGAAGAGATAGGAGAGCAATTTGCAAGATTGCGCTGAGAGGTGACTATAAAAGTAAGGGAATGTGGTCAAGTAGATGCTTAAATTTTTGCCTAGATTTTGGTTGATGAACTTATCCTTTTCACCTTCATCCCAGTAAATTTTGACTTGATCAAAGGTTAGTTCTCTTAAGCTTGAGCAACTGGCAAGTTGTGTCATTGAGATATCTTTATTGGAATTCAAATATAGAGTCTTGATATCAGGAAAAGCTTTGAAAAGAGTCTCAATATTGATTGATCCTATCTCGTATATATCAAGGGTTGTGACAAGAGGAATGCTCTCAGTCTCTGATTTGGTCTCTAAATAGGTGACCAGTTGGTCATGCCCTTCCTGCGAGGCTATTTCCAATTTATAGCGAGTGAGTGGTTTTGGTACCTGACCTTCTGTTAGGGCGGAGGGTTGATATTTCACATAAGAAGGCTCTTCATAACTTATTTTGGTAAAAGATATGCCCTCTGTCGGGAAGCTCGTAAAGTCTGAAGAAGTGCCCTCTGAGGAAGCTGGTAACGATTCAGTTTTCAATTTGAGTCTCCTTGTTTTTATATTGTTGTGAGCCTTGCAAATTTGGTGTCAATCGGTTGGGATGGGAATTGTTCTTATCGATTCATAATATTGATTATTGAGCATTCCTGCAACAAAAGTCATATGACGCAGACCTGCACCAACTGAGCCTAGTATGAGTATAAATGGTACGAGGATCTCGATTTGATTAATCGGTAGTTTCGGACGCTCACTGTCAGTTGCATTTTTGATCAATTGTTTTTCAGCTGAATCCAGTATATAGAGGCCAATGCTGAAAATGCATAAGAGCAGGATAGCATAGGCCGTTAGAGAACGGGTAGAAGGATAAAGCAAACGATATTCAGATTGCTGTATTGTGATAGTCAAATCGAATTTTGGGATCTCTTCTCGTATTTTGTCTTTTTCATCTGGATTTAGAAAGAGCTTACTCTCTATTGTCAATCTCTTGAGGCTTTGAGCTTGGAGAATAGAAAAAAGACTGATCTTGAAATTAGCGACCATAACCAACTCTTCAACTTTTGGGAAGAACACCAAGAGAGACGTTAATTGACTGGCGGTGACGTCTGCGAACATTTTCAGCATGGTCAGAGGAATTTCAATACGACGCTTCCTAGTCTTTGCTATGTTTTGGAGTCCCTCTATGAGGTTATCGAGAGCTTTTTCCGTTTGAATTGTCAAAGAATATTGAATTAGCGGCTTTTGAGGAATAGAAGTAGGTTGTTGATACCTTCTGAAGCTGAAGATGCATTGCTTTGGAGTCTCAAGCGTCCTTGTTCTCAATTCAATACCTTGTGTTGGAATTCGATTGAGGCGACAGAACCCAGCTTCAATCTGAAGCCTATCAAACGTGAAGATATAAGGTATAGAATCAGTTCTCATGCTTTGAACACTTGCCTCAGGCTTGCTTATAGATATCAATGAGCTTTCCGAGAAGTTCAAGTGCTTCGGGGCGTGAGCGTTGGAACGAGTTACGACCGATGATTGATCCATTACCGCCACCATCACGAATGGCAATCGCATCATCAAAGACACTTTGTTCACCTTTTTTATCTCCGCCAGAGAAGACAACAATACGGCGTCCAGCAAAGCAAGATTCCATAATGTGGCGAACACGTTCAGCTTGTGTGGCAACTGGAATTTCGTGTTTTTCGTAGACTTTTTTGGCCTCTGGATTCTCTAAGTGTGCTGCAGGCAGTTTCACTTTGATAATGTGAGCGCCTAAAAGGCAAGCCATATGAGCACCATAGGCAACGATATCGATTGCTGTTTCGCCTTCTTTTGTGAGATTCCCACCCCGCGGATAAGACCATACAACCACAGCAAGGCCTTTGGCTTTTGCTTCGTTTGCAAGTTCACGGATTTCTTCAAACATAGGGAACATTGCATCACTCCCTGGATAGATTGTAAAGCCAATGGCAGAACAACCGAGACGCAAAGCATCATCGACAGAAGCAGTAACAGCCTGATCAGGGGCGATTTTGTTTGTTGAGAGGGAATTTGCGCTGTTCATTTTCAAAATGGTTGGAATGGCGCCTGCGTAGGTGCCAGCTCCAGCTTCAATCATACCGAGGGGGGCTGCAAAAGCATTAAGACCAGCATCGATTGCAAGTTGAAAATGATAATGTGGATCATAGCCATATTCGTTTGGTGCAAAGCTACGGGCAGGGCCGTGTTCAAATCCTTGGTCAACGGGCAGAATGATCATTTTACCTGTGCCGCCCAATTTACCAGTCATGAGGATGCGGGCGAGATTGGCTTTTGTGCCTGGATTGTCACTTTCATAGTAATCGAGAATTTTTTTGACGGCTGGTGTCATGCTCATTTGAGTATCCTTATTTTTAGTGGTCAATATGATTCGTTTGTTATGCTTTGTGGAAGGTAATGGCTGTGTCGCTCATGCGGCTTGAAAAGCCCCATTCATTATCATACCACGATAAAACGCGCACGAGTTTTTTATCAATCACTTGTGTTTGTGTAATATCAAAAGTTGAGCTTGCAGAGTTATGATTAAAGTCGCTTGAAACGAGCTCTTCTTCGCAAATATTCAAGATGCCTTTAAAACGAGAAGATTGCGATGCTTTGATCATGGCTTCATTGATTTCTTCAGCCGTTGTTTCTCTTTTTGCAATGAATTTGAAGTCAACCAAGCTCACATTTTGTGTTGGAACGCGAATCGCTGTGCCATCAAGTTTCCCTTTTAAGTGAGGCAAAACAAGGCCAACGGCTTTTGCAGCGCCTGTTGATGTTGGGATAATGTTTTGAGCCGCTGCACGTGCTCTTCTCAGATCTTTGTGAATGGAATCAACAAGGCACTGATCACCAGTGTAAGAGTGAATGGTTGTCATATAGCCATGCTCAATCCCAACGAGTTGATCAAGAACATAAGCCACAGGTGCAAGGCAGTTTGTTGTGCAGCTTGCATTTGAAATGACTTGATGTTCTTTTGTGAGTTGATCATGATTCACGCCATAAACAACGGTCAAATCAGCCCCTTCTGCAGGTGCGGAGATGATGACTTTTTTAGCGCCAGCTTCAAGGTGCTTTGCCGCATCTGCTCTTTTTGTAAAGATGCCAGAACATTCCATTGCGATGTCAATATTCAGTTCTTTCCAAGGCAATTGGCTTGGGTCTCTGACAGCAAAGACAGGGATCGATCTATTATTGACGATGATGTTTTTTTCATCATGACCAACAGGAAAGGGAAATTTGCCATGAGCTGTATCATATTGTAAAAGATGCGCACTGGTTCTGACATCACTCAAATCATTGATAGCAACAACTTCAAGGTCCTCTCTTTTTTGCTCATAAATCGAGCGAAGGACTAGGCGTCCAATGCGGCCGAAACCATTAATTGCCACTCTAACTGTCATTTCTTTTTCTCCCTACTTTTTCATATTCTTGTTGATGATATCACAAATTGCGTCACTGGTAATCCCAAAAAATGAATAAAGATCCTTTGCGGGTGCTGAAAGGCCAAATCCATGCATGCCGATGAAATATCCGTGTGGACCAATATAGCGATCCCACCCTTGACGAATCCCTGCTTCTATTGCGATTTTTCGCCCTTTGTAACAAAGGATTGACTCTTGGTATGAGTCTTCTTGAGCTTCAAATAGAGTGGTTGAAGGAACTGAAATAACACGGCTTGCAAGTCCTTCTTGTTTGAGTTTCTCATGAGCTTCAAGAGCCAGATGAACTTCAGAGCCTGTAGCAAAAATCGTTGCAGGATCTTGTCCTTCAGGGGCGAATTCTTTTAAGAGATAGGCGCCCTTGAGAGAGAGATTTTCCTTTGATGATTCAGTGCGCACAGCAGGCAATGATTGTCTGCTCAAAGCAATGAGGGTTGGTCCCTCTTGATGTTGCAAAGCAAATTCCCAGGCCTCAATGGTTTCAATTAAATCAGCTGGCCTGAAAACAGTTAAATTTGGGATAGCGCGCAGGGCGGCCAAATGCTCAATGGGTTGATGGGTTGGACCATCTTCGCCAAGGCCAATTGAATCATGAGTCATCACATAGATCACTCGTTGTTTCATTAAGGCTGCAAGCCTGATTGCTGGCCTGCAATAATCAGTAAATGTCAAAAAGGTGCCGCCATAAGGAATCAATCCTTTGTGAAGCGCAAGACCATTCATAATGGCCGCCATGGCATGTTCTCTGATGCCGTAATGAATATAGCGTCCTGCTTGATTTTGTGGATTATAAGTTGTACTACCTTTGCTCATTGTATTGTTCGAGGGAGATAGGTCAGCAGAACCACCGATAAGCATTGGGCATGTGTCAAAAATAGCTTGTAGAACTTCGCCTGATGCTTGCCTTGTTGCGAGTGCTGGTTTTTTTTCAAGGGCGCTTTGTTTGAGAGTTTTGAGTATATCCAGCACATTTTGAGACACATCTCCCTTGAGAGCAGCTTTGAATTCTATGCTTTGTGGATGAGCACTCAGAATGCTCTCCCATCCTTTGACGAGGTGGTTGTTGCGGTTGCCAATTTGGCGCCATTCATCAAGCAGATGTTCAGGGATCTCAAAGGCTTCATAATTCCAATTTAGATTTTTGCGTGTGGCTGCAACTTCATCTGTGCCGAGAGGCGAGCCGTGGGTGCTCTCTGAGCCTTGTTTGTTTGGAGCGCCATAGCCAATTGTTGTTTTGCAGGCGATTAAAGATGGACGCTCATCTGCAAGAGCGCTTTCAATTGCATTGAAAATTTGCTTTTCGTCATGTCCATCGATAGATTGAACATGCCAGCCATAACTCATAAAGCGCTGGAGGGCGTCATCAGAGCAAGAAAGGTTCATCGGGCCATCAATGGTGATGCTGTTGTCATCGTAAAGAACAGTGAGTTTTGAGAGCTTTAAGTGTCCTGCAAGTGAGGCTGCTTCGTGACTGATGCCTTCCATCAAGTCCCCGTCGCTAGCGAGAACGAATGTTCTGTGATTTACAAGCTCTTCACCAAAGCGAGCTCTGAGGTTTGTCTCTGCAATCGCCATGCCGATGGCTGTTGCAAGCCCTTGTCCCAGCGGACCTGTTGTTGTTTCAATTCCAAGAGATAGATCAACTTCAGGATGACCAGCTGTGTGGCTATGTAATTGTCTGAAATTTTTGAGTTGATCCAGTGTCATTCCTTTGTACCCAAGGCAATAATTGAGTCCGTAAAGAAGCATTGAGCCATGTCCAGCTGAGAGGACAAAGCGGTCGCGGTCAGGCCATTCTGGATGGCTTGCATCAAATTTCATGAAATGCGAGAAAAGAACTTGAATCACATCAGCCATTCCCATCGGAAGACCAGGATGTCCTGAGTTTGCTTTCTGGACTGCGTCGATTGCAAGGAATCTGAGGCAGTTGGAAAGATCTCTAGAGGCAATTTCCGGGTTTCTGTGTGATTTTGTAAGTAAATTCGTTGATTTCATGATATATTCCATTTTCTAATTGAAGAAACTATGTTAATTGTTAGCAGTGCTTTTTTGGCGAATCAAGTTTATTCTTTAAAAAAGACGTCGATTCCATTTTGATGAGAGGGTAGTTATGACAAATGAATCTGTATTCGATCTAAAACTTCAGACATTGCAGCAAAAGCTTGCCGAGCTTGAGACAGTGATGAGGGCCCGCATTGAACAAGAACAGGCTTTAAGGTTCGAGCAATCAATAAGTCATGACAAGGTGACTGAAGCGAATCGACGTGTCGATCAAATTATTGAACAGCTTGAAGAGTTAAGGAGGGCTGGATAATGCCTCAGTTTATTGTAAAAATCGCATCAAAAGAATATCCAATCTCTTGTGAAGATGGCCAAGAAGCGCGTCTTGAGAAAATTGTCTCTTATGTTCAAGAAAAAGTATCCCAAATTCTGGGTAATAACCCAACCTTAGTCGAATCACGGATGATGGTGCTGACAGCACTGATGCTGGCAGATGAAGTTCTTGATTTAAAAGAAAATAATGAAAGGCTTGCAGCAACAAAACCTCATGAATTAGAAGCAGAGGCTGTTGCAAAAATTCAAGCTGACTATGAGCCAATTTTGGATCAGATGATTGAATCGATTTCAGGACTTGTAAAACAGGCACAAGAAGCTTAAATTATAAGATGGAGAGTGGCTGCTCTTCTCGTTAGACAAAAAACCCCTGGGGCTATACTTCTTCCAAGGGAGCTGTCCCTGTCAGGATCTTGGTCTTGGCATATGGCGCCCACCTGTACATAACAGGCCTACGGAGGATTTGTCGACGGCTGTAGCGGCGCTCTCTGCTAATAAACATAAGGCATTCCTCTACTTTTTTGCGCATCGTATTGACTTGTCTTATGCCTCTTATTATACGTGACATATTTCCTAAATGAGGTGAATTGTTGTGGTTTTAGATCAAAAAGAAAAAGAAAGTTCAAAAGATACAAAGCGCTTTTTACGCCAAGATATGTTGACGTTGCGTATGAGTTATCTGAAGTCAGTGAATCTCTCAGATTTGATTGCTGATTTTAGATCACTGATTCGTGAGAAGAATTTATTACAAGGTGAAGACTCTGTTGCGGTCTATTGTCCAATTCAAGCAGAAGTTGATATCCTAGCTATTATGAAAGATTACAAAGGATCACTCGCTTTGCCAGTTATTGATCCTTTAACGAAAGAGATGCAGTTTCGGTCTTGGAAAGAGGGTGATCCCCTCATTAAAAATATGTATGGAATTTTAGAGCCGTCAAAAGATGCCAAGCTGGTTGAGCCTGATGTTGTGTTTGTGCCGCTGTTGGCCTTTGATGAAAGTGGGCATCGTTTAGGGTATGGGGGTGGTTATTATGATAAATATCTCCAGAGATTAAAATCCGAAGCGAAAAACCGAAAAACAATATTTATCGGCCTTGCTTATGAATCACAAAAGCTTGATGTGATCCCCATTGAAGATCATGATGAAAAATTGGACTTTATTTTAACAGAAAAAAAATTATACAGTGGCAATATTTGATTCTGGACTTGCGGTGCTCATAGTATTGTTCCATACTTTGAAAAAGAACATAGAACAATATAGGATGAATCTAAGATGGAAAAGCCGTTATACATGTGGGGTATTTTTATCGGCATTGTCTTATTTCTGTTGATTTTAGATTTAGGTGTTTTTCATCGACAAGATCGAGAGATCTCTTTTAAAGAGAGCCTGTGGATGACCTTGTTTTATGTGATCATGGCCTTTCTTTTTGGTCTCTGGGTTTGGTATATTAAAGGTCTAGACGGTTTTGCAGAATATATAACAGGATTTTTGGTTGAAAAGTCTCTGGCACTTGATAATATCTTTGTTATCTCTCTGATCTTTACTTCTCTTTCCATTCCTCTGAAGTATCAACATCGTGTTTTGTTTTGGGGAATCCTTGGCGTTATTGTGCTCAGAGCCATTATGATTGGTCTTGGTGCTCAGATGATTGCTGAGTTCCATTGGATTTTGTATATCTTTGCTGCTTTCATGATTTTTACAGGCATAAAGATGCTTTTTATGTCGGATAAGCCTGTTGAGATTTCTGAAAACCTATTGTTGATCTGGATGAGAAAGCATCTGAGTATAACAGATAAGCTGCATGAGAATAAGTTCTTTCTGCGTCTAGTGGATCCAGTTTCTAAGAAAAGAAAATTCTTTGTCACTCCTCTTTTTATTGCGCTTGTGATGGTTGAATTTATAGACCTGGTTTTTGCGGTTGATAGTATCCCTGCAATTTTTGCGATTACCCAAGATACATACATCGTTTATACAAGTAATATATTCGCAATTTTGGGCTTGAGAGCTTTGTATTTTGCGCTGGCCTCGATTATCAATCAATTCCACTATCTGAAATATGCGCTCGCAATTGTTTTGATCTTTATTGGTGCTAAAATTTTTATCGCCGATGCTTTTGGTCTGGCTAAAATTCCACCCTTGCTGTCATTAATTGTTACGCTCAGCATTTTAATTGGTGGTGTTTTGGTTTCATTCATGAAGAAAAAAAATATGGAGGCTCAATGATAGGTGCACTTGATACATTGTCGGATTCATTAAGGAAAATCATTGTAACGAAAGTCTGGGATTATTCAGTTATCGTACTCATACTTATCAATACAATCGTTCTTGGAATGGAAACATATCCAGCCCTGATGGAAAGTCATGGTGTTCTTTTAAAACAAATAGATCAAATGATCCTCTATTTATTTGTGATCGAAATTTCATGCCGTTTGATTGTCTATCGTTCAGAATTTTTCACACAGCCCTGGTCATTTTTCGATTTTCTTGTTGTGAGTATTGCTCTTGTGCCATCACAAGATGCATTTAGCGCATTAAGAGCTGCCAGAGCCTTGCGTGTTTTGCGTATGATTTCTATTTTCCCTAAGCTAAGGGGCGTTATTGAAGGCTTAATTAAAGCTGTCCCCGGCATTTGTGCCATTGGCGCTGTCATGGCGATTATCATTTGTGTTTTTGGATTAATGGCGAGTAAGCTGTACGGTGCGGATTACCCGGATTGGTTTGGTAATTTGCATCTTTCTGTCTTTAGTCTCTTTCAAATTATGACGCTTGAAGGATGGCCAGACATTGTGAGAACAGTGATGGAAGAAAAGCCATTCGCTTGGATTTTCTTTGTGATCTACATCTTAATCGCGACATTCAGTATTTTGAATCTCTTCATCGCTGTTGTTGTCGAGGCAATGCAAAGAAATCATGAGGTAGAGGAAGATGCGGAGCTTGATAGGCTTGATGTGATTAATCGGAAGCTTGATGTGATTGTGTCGAAATTATCTGAGAAATTATGAACGATTGGTAAGGTGCACAATTGTCATCCTGAGGCCCGCCTTGCGGGCCGCGAGGATCCAGTCCTGACTGATGAGTGCAAGACACTGGTTGAGAGATTTCTGGATGGTCGCGTCGCTACGCTCCTCACCATGACGGTATTTATAAATCTCTCTTATAACTCTTTATCAATCAATTCTGTGATCTCAAGACCTCTAAAGGCTTTTTTTCATATAGAATCGTTGATGATCTTTTGGGCAGTCATCAAGAATGCCGAACACCTCATATTCTTGTTTTAGGTAAAAATCCTTTGCTTGAAAATCAAAAGTATCTAAGTGGCTTAACCTTGCGCCTTTTGATTTTGCTATCTCTTCAACATGATTCAAGAGTTTTGATCCTAAATCAAGGCCGCGATAGGCTTCATCGACAAAAAGATGATCGATATGAAGAATGCTCTGAAGGAAATAGAGATTTGCGTTAATGCCGCCGATAATTACGCCATTATTTTTAATATGAAAATTCAAAGGAAGGCTTGAGGGTTTCTCAGATTTTATATTGAGCTTGTCTCTGTTAAATGCAGAAAGGTGTTTGAGAATTGAGTCTTGTTCTTCTGCATTGCTTGTGAGAATTTTAAAAAGGGAAGGTTTCATTTTTTGATTTCTGGGCCTGTTTTATAGAGACAGGTCATCATAATTTATTTGACAAATAAGGTAAAGACTTTATCGTACTGAACATTGTTGATCGAATGCTATAAGGAGGATCTCAGATGGTTGGTGCAATTGAAGGTGTTAGAACGCATAGCACAGAAGCGAGTCCTTTTGTTTTCTATATGAAAAAATTCTCGGTTGAAAACAACGCTCATTTGATTGGGCGTATTGCAAAAGTTTCCACAAGAACGCCTTATAAAATTTTGCTATTACTGCGCCAGGTGAGCAAGGAGTTTGCGAGCAGTCCAGAGTTTACAAAAGTTGTTGCTTTGCATTCGGTCTTTATGATTACTGTCTATAGTCAACACATTTTTATGAGATCCCTATTTTTGACTCATTTTGATGCCTTGAGTTTTCATTGGGAAGTGCCGAATAGCAAAAGGTTTTTAGACTTTATGTCAGCACGTCAAGAAGTGAATGCACCAGCTTTAAAACATGTTGCTTTCTATCTTCAAGAATCGATTTGTCCAACGCTTTTGAATATGCCTGATGAGCAATTTGCAGCTTATTTTGGAGAGCTTGATAGTTGTGCTCTTCCGAGTATGATAGCGGAGAATAGTGCATTTCATGATTTTATCAATCAATTAGGTATGCGTTTTCATTTGCAGTCACAAATGAAAAAATTGATAGTGACTCCTTTTATAGCCCAGATAGTGGATGAAGATTTACAAAAGGTGCTTTCATCTGTTCAGGATATTGATTTTTGGCTAATTGGTCTTGATCCTGCGGCAATTGTCAGAATATTGACGCTCTATCAAGGAAAAGCACTCAAGAGGCTTTATTTTAATGTTCCGATGCAAGTGGCTCAGAAATCACTGACAGAGGAGGAGCAAAAGAGATTATTTGGAGAGCTCAAAGAGCTGACTATCACTAGTTACATCTTGCCTGAAAAAGAGAGTAGTACATTCAAAAAATGCCTGATGTCGCAATCCTTGGTTGATGTCGAGATTAAAGGCGCATCGGATTTTCTCTCCTCATTCTCAGATCAAGAAATGAGGGAGATATTTCATGTCGTCAAAATATTGAGGATTGAACGGATCGCGCCGGTTGATTTGATGCGTGTATTGTCCTCAAGTCTCTCGCTAAGAGAGCTTTATGTTCCTTTGCGATCGTTGCTTGCAAGTGTTCCTCTCTTTCCTGATCAGTCTTTGCAGAGCATGTTTCAAAATATGCGTGTTCTTTATTTTGATTTGGAAAGGGGTCAGCCAGTAGATATGGTCATAAAATTACTTGGTTTCATGCCTCACTTGAGAGAGGTGTCATTGATGATGACTGCTGAATTTTCAGCTAAAATCATGATGATGAGTTGTCAAGAGATGGAGCGGCTTTTTGGGAAAATAAGGCGGTTACATTTGTATAATCTGGGGATGTCTGAAGCAGCCTTTGTCAGAATCATGAAATATGCTGTGAATATAGATCATTTGAATGTAATTAATAACAGAGAACTTAATGAGACTCTTGTGCGCAATCGATCTCCTCAGGTGCTCAGAGATATATTCGGAAGGCTTCGTGTTCTTACTTATGAACATAGTGATTTCTTAGAGAACGCTGAGGCTCTTTGTCAATTTGTTGAGGCAGCATGTTGTTTAGAGAGTCTTTCTTTTAAAGGGAGGGGCATTGTGGGCATGACGGAGGCCGATCTTGAAGGGTTATCTGAAGAAGCTCTATTGCGTTTGGCAAGATTGGCTGAGCCTCTTGCACAGTGTTTGCCGCCTGAAATTGTTGGTTATTTGCTGAATTATCTTCCAGGTATATTGCCTGATGTCGTATTTCTACAGAATGAAGCTGTGAATTTTATACGAGATGAACATATGGGTAGAGTCATTGATGGTGTCCAGATGTTTGAATCTGATAGCGATGCAAAACAAGATATATTGATATATCGGCTATTAAAATCGACATCTTCTTTTGAAAAATTCGATGCGGATCATGTGGAAAATGTATCGGCTCTTTTTGATAATTTGAGCGTTAAGGAGTTTCAGAGGGGGTTTAGCTCTCTATGCTCTTTCAATTTAAAAGAGAAATTTATCAGCGAGAGAGCACTCAGAAAGCTTTTTACCCATTGTACAACGTTAACGGAATTACGATTGGCACAATGCAGTACATTGAATGATGTTGTGCTCGCTATTGATGAAAAGGTCTTAGAGAGAGCATTTGCCAATTTAACCCTGCTAGATGTGTCAGGAGCTCTTAGAGATATAAGGGCGATCATAAAAATTTTAAAGGCGACTCAAAACTTACAGTCTCTTAATCTGAATCAATGTTGGAGTATTGTAGAGGTGAATGCCTCATTATCTGACGAAGAGTTTCGTGTTGTCTTTGGTCAATTGCGTGAGCTTGATGTTTCAGAGACCCGTATTTCTGAGGAATTTATCATCCGGTTGTTTAAAGTGGCACAATCATTAGAACGTTTGAATTGGGATAAATGTCTCATCACAGAAAGGGTAAAAAATGATGCCTTGGATGAGCAAGCCTTATCAAGGCCGCTGGCTTATTTATCCATATTCAGTACAACAACATACTCCTCTATCATTGAAAGAGTATTGAGGCGAATGGAGTCTATTGAAACTTTGGTTGTAGGTGGCGATGTTCTGGATTTAATGAAGAGGCAGGCTGATGATCAATTAAAGGAGATTTTTGGCAAAATGAAAGTTCTGATTATAAAAGGGAAGCTTAAATCACGTAAGCAGATAGCGCGCTTATCAAATTGCTGTCCTGATTTGAAAATAAAGATTGAGACAGTGGAGTAATCTCGTTTGCCTTTAAAAGAACAGTTTCTTGATTTTTTTCGTGTAAAAATTCATTTTGTGATGTAATATCTGAAGATTCTTTTACGGAGGGATGGCCGAGTGGCTGAAGGCGCACGCTTGGAAAGCGTGTTTACGTTAACCCGTAACGTGGGTTCGAATCCCACTCCCTCCGCCAGCCTACGCTAAAGCTTCGGCTGACGAGCCAGCCTATATAGTGGCTTCAGCTGACGAGCCAGCCTATATAGTGGCTTCAGCTGACAGGCCAGCCTATATAGTGGCTTCAGCTGACAGGCCAGCAACGCTAAATCTTCCGCTGGTAAGCCCGCAACATCAAGTTCTTCTTTAGGCTTAAGTTCCTAGATACATTTCTGTCCAGGAAGCAGATGTGATTAGTGCTTCCAAAACATATGGTAGAACTTTTTAAGATCTTGATTATTTGGGGCATACTGACGGGCTTTTTGGAGCCAGGTTTTAGCAACGGCTTTATTGTTACATATTTTCTTAATTTGGCCGAGCATGATTAATTGTCCTGCCTGAAATGCAACGTTTACAAAATTATCTTTGATTGCTCCTTTATTTGGATCTAGAGTTACAGCTCTTTCAAGATAGTTGCATGCGTCTAAAATATTTTTTCCTGGAATTTGGTTATTTGCAGATTTGACGCCAAGTATATTTAAAACACCGACAAGATTGGTTTTGATGGGTTCATAGTTTGGATCGATTGCGTAGCCTTTTTCAAGATATGCAAGGGCATCAATCAGGCCTTTTTCGGGAATTTTATTTTCTGCGCATTCAAAAGAGAGAGTATTTAAAATGCCGACAAGATTGGTTTTTGAAAGCTCACTTGGGGATAGTGCATAAGCTCTTTCTAAAGTTGCGGCCCCATCTACTATCGTTTTCTCTTTCGCTTCGCCACTGCAGTAATAGAGTCCTAAAGAGTTCAGTGCTTTTGATAATAGTTTTTTTGTGACTTCAAAATCAGGATTGATTGCTAAGAGTTTTTCATAATAAAGAATAGTATCTTCAAGCTGATCATCAGGGAATTCACCATCTGGAAATGGATTGCCGAGAATAGCTAGAATGTAAGTTAGATTGTTTTTTAACTGAATTTCATTTGCAGTAGATTCGAGAACTTTATCTAACAAGGAATTCATATCTAACAAAGGAGGCGTGCTGGTGTTCATTAGAGCTTTCTTGATTAAATCTTCAAGTGTTGTGCATGCATCTGCAAGTGTCGTTCCTGGTATTTTTCCTGTTAAAACTTCAATGATAGAATTTAATGAGGTGCTTTTGGGGCCTAGATCATCTTCTGTAGAAAAGTGGCTTTTCCAAGGATAGTCGTGCTGATGTCTTTGAGCGCGTCCTAAGAATTCATCGCTTGATGCGTCGTCATCTGATGTAAAATCAACTTCGTCTGAATCACTATCATATTTTGCTCGAATATCGTTTGAAAATTCATCATCTGAGCTTGGATAGAATTCTTTCGGATATCCTCCGCGTCTTCTTCGCGCTTCACGTACGAGTGCATTATAATCAGACATGTCATCTTTTGGAATCAGTTCTGCTGCTCTTTCTAATAATTTACTAGCTTCGCCCTTTTTACCTGGAATTTTATCTTGATCGTATTGCGCTCCAATAATCTTTAAAAAAGAAGATAATGCCTTTTGTGTGGATGTTTGCTGAGGGCTATATTTTAAAAATGTTTCTATCAGTCTATCGAAAATAACAACTTCTTCTGCTTGATTTAAAATGTTTAAAACAGAGTCTGTATTTAGCTGAAGAGCATGATTTAATAATTCAATAGAATCATCAATCGATTTACCAGGAATTTTCCCATCAGCATATTGAGCACCTTTCATGATTAAATCTTGTAAAGATGTAAAAATTTCCACTTTTCGGGCAGTAAGATTGCCGTTTACTTCTGTAAGATAATTACCAACAATGGTTATTCGGTTAGAAGCTTTTAAAATTCCCGAGTTGTTTATTGTATCGGCGCAAAGAACAATATCGAATGCACCTAAAACACCCTCATGATTGATAGTTTCTGCTTGCTGAACAATCGTAGCGCCAGACATTATACTCATTTTTCGCTCCCTATTATTAATATGATTGATTATCGATCATATTTATTTCTGATGGAAATGTTTTAATTTGTTTTTGATATAGACTGTTCGTATTTAAAACAATTCGTTATTATCTTTTGCATAATTTGACATGTGAAAGGGTGCTTGTCATTCTATATTTATGTTTTTGTTGATTTTTATTCATGGCACGATTTCTGCATCTAGAAGGGTAAGTTCGTAGATGGTCTCTATTGCAGATAAAGCGAATTATATAACAATTCAAGGAGAGAATAATGACATATAAAAATAAATTGAAAAAAGGAATCGCGGCTATCGGTGTTAGTTTTGTTGCGCTAATGACAGCTGCTCAAGCAGAAGCTGCAAATTATTATCAGTTTGATATTGCAACCTGGCAAAAAGTTTTGTTTGCTCCAACACAGGTATTTGATTCAACTCCTACAAATCCATATGGATCGAATGGGACGAATAATACAACGTATCAAGACTTTTCAATTACCTATCCATTTCAGGCTGATTTCAGTGCTCTCACAGACTATTCCATTCATCGATATGCATTGCCAGTGGCTGTAGATTTATCAGCCTATGATGGTATTAAGATCTTTACATCAAATGAAAATGAATCACCTTGGACCTATGGTTTCAGATTCTTCAACCCTGATTTAAATTCCGTAACAGATACATCTTTATTTGAAGTTGTGGCAGGTCCGGCAGGCGTATTTGGGATTAAGACGGTTGTGAATGGTGATTCACAAGTCTTTACAGTTGATTTCCAGCCAGGCGATTCTAAAATCATTCAGTATGTTCAATTTGAATTCTATGGCCAACATGGGGTGCTTCCAGGACTTAGGTCGAATGGGACAGAGGATACCAATCCTGAGTTTAGAATTTATGTGGCAACGCCAGAACCAAGTTCAATAGCTTTGCTCGGTATGAGCTTGATGGGTATTATTGCGGCAGCTGGATATAATCGTCGTAAGTAATGTCTATCAATAAATAAAAGAGCGTTCCATAAGGGGCGCTTTTTTTTTGCAAAAAAGAATAATAATTCGATGCATTTTTTGCTCCATTTTTTAATAATTCACTGTTAGAATCGACTCCAGAATCAAAATAATAAAAAGAAGAAATGATCAAAAAAGAGGTATTCATGTCAAAATCTGATTCAAAATCTGAACTCGCTCATCCTTATCACCTTGTAGATCCTAGTCCATGGCCCCTGCTTGCTGCAATTGCTGCAGGTGTTCTTGCTTTTGGAGGTGTTTTGTTTATCCATGATGGTATTCATTTTGTGCTGGGGCTTGGTGCTGTTGCCGTCCTCGTGATGATGTATATTTGGTGGCGTGATGTGATTAAAGAGGCCTTTGTTTTAAGGCTACATACCAAAGTTGTAAAATTAGGGTTACGGTATGGGATGGTCCTCTTTATTACATCTGAGGTGATGTTCTTTGTGGCTTTCTTTTGGGCATATTTTAATGCGAGCCTTTTCCCGACTGAGGCGATTGGTCATGTCTGGCCTCCTGCAACAGTCAAGCCTTTTAATGCTTTTGAACTGCCTTTTACAATGACCTTGATTCTATTGTTATCAGGGACAACAGTGACTTGGGCGCATCATGCGATACTTGATGGGAAGCAAAAAGAAGCATCACGCGCCTTATTGTTGACCATTCTACTAGGTGTGATGTTTACTTGTTTTCAGGCTTATGAGTATCATCATGCAAGTTTTGGCTTTAAAGATGGTATTTACTCATCAACATTCTACATGGCAACGGGTTTCCATGGCTTCCATGTGTTAATCGGAACAATCTTTTTGATTGTCTGCTGGTTCAGAAATGCAAAGGGTCAATTCACACCGAATGATCACTTTGGTTTTGAGGCTGCTGCATGGTATTGGCACTTTGTTGACGTTGTCTGGCTCTTTTTGTTTACAGCTGTTTACTGGTGGGGTTCTGCAGCTTGATAGAGTAGACGCAATGTCCAAAGTTGTCATTCCTGCGAAGGCGGGAATCCAGTAAAAACAATAAATTGGATTGGTTTTCGTTGAGAGATTCCTGGATCCTCGCCTCGTGTATAGTAACGGATGATTGCCAAGACTCTTGTAATGTGCTATTAGGTATAAATTATTTAGTCATCAGAGGATACGCAAATGCAAATAAAATTACACGCTAACGCACGAACAACACCTAAAATCAG
>JAGPBS010000015.1 GCA_018063245.1 Alphaproteobacteria bacterium
GATTAAGGCTGGGATGCATGTGGCTGTCTGTGAGCAAGTGGAAGATCCGCAAGAAGCAAAAAAACGTGGTGCAAAGTCAGTTGTTAAGCGTGAGGTGATCCGCCTGATTACAAAAGGGACTCTCACAGAAGAACACTTGCTTGAAGCGGATGAAAATAATTTCATTCTTTCCGTTGTTCCGCATGAAGGCGAAGATAGGTTTGGTCTTGCTGTTCTTGATTTATCGATTGGACTTTTCCAGACTGAAGTTTCAGATTTAAAGAATTTAGCCGCCAATATTGGAAAGTACGGACCAGCTGAGATTTTGATTTCTGATTCATTTTATGAACAAGAAAAGGTTAAAGTGCTATTTGATATTTATCAACAGCGTTTAACGCTTTTACCAATTCGGCGGTATGATTTGGCGAATGCGCAAGAAAATATTCTGCAGTTTTATGGAGTTAAAAGTCTGTCAGTTTTTGGCGATTTTAGTGAGCCTGAAATTTTAGCCGCTGGTATTTTGATGGATTATATCTATCAAACCCAAAAGGGAACGATGCCAAAACTAAGATCTTTGGTGAAGCTTCAGGAAAATTCGGTCATGCAGATTGACTCAGCCACGCGTAATAATCTTGAGTTACATCGGACTTTATCAGGGAATCGGAAAGGGTCTTTCATTGATGCAATTGATCGGTCAATGACTTCGGCCGGCTCACGTTTGTTATCTCGCTCTTTGTCAGCGCCTATGCTCAATCTTGACAATATTCAATCACGACAGGATTTTGTTTCCTTCTTCCATGGAGCAGATGATCTCAGAGAGAAGATAAGAGGTTATTTACAGCAATATCCAGATTTAGAGAGGGCTTTTTCACGCCTTTCATTAAAGCGCGCAGGACCAAGAGATTTGCAAGCTATTTACAGAGGGCTCTGTGTTGCGGGTCATTTGAAAACAAAAATCATTCAATATTTTGCAGATTTTCATACGATTCGTGAGCTTGCGAAAACCTTAGATCAGATCCATGATTTCAGCGCGATTCGAGAAAAATTACGCAGAGCTCTGAATGATGAGCTGCCACTTTTAACAAGAGATGGTGGGTTCATCCGGCCAGGTTATCATGCAGGTCTTGATGAGCTCCGTGGTCTCAAAGAAAATGGCAAAAAGCATATTGCAGGCTTGCAGCAAAAATATCAGGAAATATCAGGAATTCCATCACTTAAGATTAAGTATAACAATGTTCTCGGTTACTTTATTGAAGCAACACCAACAGTTGCTGATAAAATGGTGACGGGTAAAAATGTTGAGTATTTTATTCATCGTCAGACACTGGTGGGCGGTAGCCGTTTCTCAACGGTTGAGCTTGGAGAGCTCGAGCAAAAAATGGCAAGGGCTGAAGATCAGAGTGTTGCTTTGGAGCTTGAGATCTTTGAAGAAATTTGCGGAGATATTTTGCATAAAGCAGATTCAATTCAATTGGCCGCTGATGCGGTTGCTTTGATTGATGTGGCCTCTGGTTTTGCAGAATTGGCGATTGAAAAAAATTATGTTCGCCCCAAAATGACCAATTTAAAAACATGTCGTATTCTCGGAGGACGTCATCCTGTTGTTGAGCAAGTCTTGATGAAACAGAATGGAAAGAAATTTATCGGAAACAATTGTCAATTAGGGGAGACAGAACGTCTTTGGTTGTTAACAGGTCCAAATATGGCGGGTAAATCAACTTTCTTAAGACAAAATGCTTTGATTGTGATTCTGGCGCAGTTGGGGAGTTTTGTGCCGGCAACTGAGGCTGAAATTGGTTTGGTTGATCGTGTTTTCAGCCGTGTTGGTGCAGCTGATGATCTTGCAAAGGGTCAGTCAACCTTTATGATTGAAATGGTTGAAACAGCAGCGATCTTGAATCAAGCAACGGATCGATCTTTGGTGATTTTGGATGAGATTGGGCGAGGGACAGCGACTTATGATGGGCTTTCAATTGCCTGGGCAACTTTAGAGCATCTGCATGATGTATTGAAGTGTCGAACTTTGTTTGCAACTCATTACCATGAATTAACGGAGCTGGCTGGAAAGTTAAAGTCAATGGCCTGTTACACAATGCGTGTTAAAGAATGGAACAATGAAATTATCTTTATGCATGAGGTGATGAAAGGGGCTGCAAGCAGGTCTTACGGGATTCATGTTGCTCAGATTGCTGGATTGCCGAAAACAGTGATTCAGCGAGCAGAGACGATTTTGTCAATTTTAGAAAAACTGAAGCCAGAATTTTCAGTTGATGAATCATCACAGTTGCCTTTGTTTCAAGTGCGTGAATCGGATCAAAATTTTAAGGATGAGTCTTTTGTGAGCGAAGAAATGCAGAGTAACATTGCGAGCTTCACCAAAATGAGAGATAATCTTGCTGATGTGAATCCCGATGATATGACCCCAAAACAGGCATTAGAAGTTCTTTATCAGTTGAAAAAAATGGCGAGCTAAGATGTTAGAACAGAAAATTGATCCTAAAAATTTCAGTGAGTATAGACTTGTCTTATGTCTTTTGGGATTGATTTTAAGCATTAAGCTATATTTATTGTTTTATGTTTTGGATCCGATTTTTTGGCCTGATACGGGTGGGTATCTTGGTTATGCAGATTTCATTCTTGAACAGGGAAATATCTTTGCGAAAGAGAAATTTGGGCTCGCTGCCATTCAAACAACTTACTTTCGAATGTTTGGGTATCCTGTGTTTATTGCTATCTCTAAAATTCTGTTTGGTGACTTTTGGCCGAAAGGTCTTGTTATATTACAGTTTTTGATTTCAGCTGTTGCCTCATTCTATGTTTATCGATTCTCTCGGTTATTGAATTTATCAAAAGGCTTCTCGCTTTTTGTTTGTTTCTCTTACGCCACAGGCGCTGGATTGGTTTTTGATTTTTCAATTTTAACGGATAGTTTTTTTGCAAGCTTTTTGGTTATGGCTCTTTTTTATGCTGTTCGTTCTGTTTCAAAAGAAAGGCACATCGCATATCGAGACTTGTTCTTATCGACCTTCTTTCTTATATGTTGCTTATTGCTTCGTGAAGGAGCATTCGTACTGAGTCTTTGCTTTATGCCATGGTTTATCTTGGGTGCTTTAAAAGAGACGGGTGGGTTTTTTATGGGATCTGTTAGATTTGTGAAACTCTGTATTTCTTTTTATGCACCATTGATTACGATTGTTATCTTTTTACAGATGTGGAACCATAGTTTCAGTGGTTATTATTTTTTAGCGACAGGGATGCAAGCAGTTTATTTTCAGCGTCCAATAGAGCTGGTTTATGATGGCTTATTATCGCCTGGTATGATGGATTATTTGCCTAATGATTATCAGAGTGCAGCAGAGGCTGTTTTTAAAAAATTTGTCTTTTATGAAATTATACATTTCAATGACCTTCTTTATAAAAATTTTGATTTGAACGCGATTCAGATTTTAGAAATTGGGAAGCATTTTTATATGAAGCTTTGGATGGCTGAGCCGGGACTTATGTTTTTGGGTGTGTTGAAGAAAATGAAATTTTTATTGTTTTTGGAACAGAGCTTTCGTCCTTTAGGATTTTTTAAAGATCTCTCAAAATACACAGATTATTTTACTTGGGTAAGCTTTAGAAACTTACGATTAGGGAAAATTACGGGTGCAGATATTTCTGTGGGAACTTATTTGCTTTATGTCGGCAATATGTTAACGCAAGCTTTTTCTCTTTGTGTTGGTTTTGCGTTTGTCGGATTACCTTTGGTGACGTGGTATGCGTTTGCCCGTGGTTTGATAAAAAGAATCGATGTTCTCAATCATTTATCATTGTGGTTTACAGTTTGGATTTTCTATGGCGTATATGCTCTTATTCACGTTGAGATTCGATATATGATCGCTATTATTCCCTTGATGTTTATTGGCGGTATAAGGGCTTTTCAAACTTTAAACTCATTGAGAGCCGCTCGTTTATAAATTGATAAAGCGCATTATTTAATAATTTATAAAAGGCTTTGGGCTAAGATGACCATCAGAACAAGATCATTTGTTCAGATAAAATCTTAAGTTGAGCTGTGGTAATGAAATCAAAAAGTCCGATTCTGGTTATTGAAGATTATCAATTTTTTCTGAAATCAAATTATCTGTTTGAATCATGGTGGATAAAATTCTTGTATTTTATCAAAGTGAGATTGACGCGAGCACATTGTAAAGATACTACGCGTGACTTTTTAAGTCTTCTTCCTATGCGAGAAGATTTTGTAGAATGGCTCAAAATATTGGATTCTATGAAAGTAGCCATCTATCTTGGGAAACAATTTCCGGAAGAGCTCAGAGACATATTCTTAGATAAATTTCCATTTCTGAAAAAACATGCAGCAAAAGGAGAGAGTCAAGATCTATTCTTTTTAAAAGGAAGTATCGCTCATCCTCTTATTTTTAAAAATGAAGGTAAGAAGCAAGAGCAAGTAAGTGATGATAAAAAAATTCCTTTTCCGATGTTTATAGGGTATCAATCAACAGTTTTTTTAAAAGTGAAATCGTTTATAAAAGCGATTCGGTGTCAACAATATATCAAAAATATTTTGATTCTTGTCCCTCTCGTGGCATCACATAATATATTTGATACGGATAAGTTATCGATGGCACTCATTGCATTTTTTGCTTTTAGTTTCTCGGCATCAACGATTTATGTGATGAATGATTTATTTGATCTTTTTGATGATCGAAAACACCCAACAAAGAAAAATCGACCTTTGGCTTCAGGCGATATTTCAATTCAGACATCGCTTTTCACAATACCTGTTTTGTTATGTCTGTCGATTTTTTTAGCTTCTCTTGTTTCAAGCCAGTTTGTTATTTTGGTTTTTGGCTATCTGATTCTTAATCTGGCTTATACCTTATTTTTCAAAAGAATCCCTATTTTTGACATTATTCTTTTATCTAACATGTATACATATAGACTCATTATAGGTTCTGAAGCAACAGATATTCCTTTATCATTCTGGTTGCTAGGGTTTAGCTTCTTTTTATTTTTAAGTCTTGCTGTTATTAAACGATATAAAGAATTGTTTTATTTAAGAGAACAGACATCAAGTACGAAAAGCGAGAATAGCCGAGGGTATCGTATTGTTGATATGTCAATTCTTTTAAATATGGGCATGACCAGTGGTGCGATTGCCGTTTGGTTTTCTCTCTCTATATCAATAGTACAGATATTCAGCTTTTGTACAGCCACCCTGAATATTTGTGGCTAGCTTGTCCTTTTATGCTTTTATGGATAGCATCGTTATGGCTTGCAACTGTCAGGAATGAAATGTCTGATGATCCGATCATTTATGCTCTGACGAATAAAAAAAGCCTATTTTTAATTGCAATTTGTGGACTTATATTAATCAAAGCAACGTGAGGTCATTATGATGTTAAGACAAAATATTTTGCATAGACTCTTGGTTCTGGGTGTCCTTTTGGGCGTATCGTGCATTATGTATTTAACAAGTAAGACAAATGGTGAGTTTTGGTGGAGCGATGCACCAAGACATGCTTTGAATACCATTTTCTGTGCAGATTTGCTCAAAGATATGCCTCTAACGCATTTAAAAAATTACGCTTATGATTATTATTTTCAATATCCAGCTTTAACTATTCTCTTTTATCCTCCTCTTTTTTACGTGACTGCCGCTCCTTTTGTATTAATGTTTGGCGCAACAAATGGTGTGATTCAAGGGATTGTCATTGTGCATTTTTTTTTCTTAGCTCTTGGAGTTTATCGACTATCGAGATTTTGGTTCTCAGTTCCTCTCTCACTTGCGCTTAGTGTCGCTTTTTGTTTTTTGCCTGATATAGCAAAATGGGCTAGGCAGATTATGCTGGAAATACCTTCTTTATGTTTCTTTATATGGTCTATTTTTTTCTTTTTGAAATTTCTGCAAGGGAAAAAAGATAAATACTTATATCTAACAACACTGTTTATTCTTTTAAGCATGTACACTAAGTTTACAGCCATCTTCATCATTCCTGTCTTTGCTTTATTTTTGCTGTGGGAGTATAGGCTTGATTTATTCAGAAAAAGAGTTTTTGTCCTGAACATAATCATTTTATGCTTATGTATGCTGCCATTGGTTTATTTGACACTATATTTTGGTAAAACGAATTATGAATCTATGACCAATATCAGTGATGCACCGCTTAGTAAGCTTACGCTTGAAAATTGGTTGATCTATTTGAAATTTATACCAAGTCAGATTGGGCTTGTCTTAACGTATGTCTTGATTGCATCATGCCTGATTTCTTATGTTTGGACGAAATTGCAACATCGTGATTATTTTGCGTTTCAAGATTTTCAGAAAAAAGGTTTTATTTTTCTCTGTGCGTGGTATGTGTCAGGTTACATATTTTTTAGTTATATCTCTTTGAAACAGTCTAGGTATAGTTTATATATTCTGTATCCGCTCTTGTTTTTAGTCTTTTTTGCAGTTGATCATCTCAGAAAAGAAAATAAAATATGGTCAACTCTTTGTGCTTTTTTAATTGCAGTGTTTGTGATGGTGAGTACGCTTCTTTATTATCCAGCGCCTTTTGTGACAGGCTATAGAGAATCAGTTGATTTTATATCTGATAAAATTCCATCTCAGACAAATGTAATGATTTCTGCTTATAGAGATGGGTCTTTTATTGCGAACATGCGAATGTATGCGGGCAGGAACGATGTTTCAATATTCCGGTCTGACAAACTGTTCTTGCATGTCAATGATCGGAAAAGCTTGGGAGTTGGAGAGAAAAACTTTTCAGAAGATGAGATTCTCGAAATCATCAATCGCAATAGAATTTCATATGTTGTTGCCCAAGATGAGTTTTGGATTGATGTTCCTCAGATGAAAAGAGTAGATAATGTTTTAAAATCATCTCATTTTCAGAAAGTGTTTGAGATTATTCCAACTGCTTTTGAGCCGATTCATGAAAGCAAAATAATTGTGTATAAGAATTTATCAAAGCTACCAGCTGAAGCCATTAGAGAGCCGATTGACATTCCTAAGATCGGTGGACAGATTGAAAAACATAATCAATAGTTATGCAAATTTTAATTCATCAACAATAATTGCGCCGCGCGATGCCATAAAATAAAGGCCTAGGTGATGAGCGAGTGCTTGTGGATGTCGTGCTGAGTCGGGCAGGGTATATTTTTCACACATTTGATGATTAATTTCAAAAGTAGCACAGCCTGGCTCATAGACGATGATTTCTTTTAAAGTAGAGCCAAAGAAACCTCTGTTTCTAACAGATAGGGAGATAAGAACCAAATCCATCACGCAGACATCAGTGCATATGCCTGTGAAGATCAAATGAGTTAGCTTGTGATCTTTGACCCACTTGATAAAATGATTTTGACCATTCTCATCCATTGCACCAATAAAGCCATTGATGCATTCTTTTTCGAGAAAAGTTACATGCGTTGAAGTTTCCATCCATTTTAATTCATCAACAATTTCGGCTTCTTCTGTCCCTTTTAGACAATGTGGTGGATAAGGGGGTTCATATTTTTCAGGATGATGACTATCTTTGAAGAAATAGGTCGGATGTTTCTTTTCGTGAAATTGAGCGGAAAGTGAAGAAACTTCAGATATCATAGAATTAATTTGAGCATTTGGTGCAAGAGGGGCAAGAGAGCCAGCGCCAACTTTTGTAAATCCTTTGATTAAATCAACAATCACTAACCCAGGACGGTCGTTTGATCCAAGGCCAATGGTTTGAGGGTGAACAGGCATTTGTTCTTGAATTTGATCTTCGAGTGTCATAAACAGTCCTTCCTCAAAGGATTGAAATTATTAAATGGTCTTTATTCTATGATAGAATACAGAAAATAACAAGCTTAGCATAAGTTAAAGATATGCTTAACAAAAGGCGATAGGTTTCTTCACTTTTTATCATTTTGTTTCGGTTAAAATTGTGATTGAATCTTAATAAATGGTCAGATTGAAATTGATAAGAGATCGAAAATGAAAAAATATGACTTTGCAGCACTTAATGTTTTAATTGTTGATGATAGTGCTTTTATGAGAAAAACGTTACACAAGATTCTCACGGGCTTTGGGTTTCGTTCTATTTTTGAAGCTGCAGATGCTGTTGATGGTTTGTCACTTTTAAAGCAACATAGCATCGATCTTGTCATTACAGACTGGGTGATGGATCCTCTTGATGGAGTGGAATTTACGAAAATTATTAGAGCTGGAACAGATACACCGAATCCTTATGTGCCGATCCTGATGTTAACTGGTTATACGGAGAGATATCGTATTGAAAAAGCAAGAGATGCAGGCATTACTGAATTTTTAGCTAAGCCAATCTCATCTGAAATACTTTTTAAAAGATTGGTTGCAGTCATCGAAACACCAAGAAAATTTATTGAAACGGATAAATATAAGGGGCCGGATCGTCGGAGAAATAGGCCAGATAGCGATTATAAGGGCGATGAAAGAAGAAATGGTAATTTGCAAAAGGAAATGTCAGTTAATGACATTGATGCTCTTTTGAGTAAGGGATAGAAGATGACAAAGAAGGATAAGGACGTTAAAATGATTACGAGCTTTGCAGAACAGGATGAGATGCTAAGACGTAAAGTCAATACAGGAAATGGGGTTATACCAACTGTTGCCATTTCAGCCGGCAAAAATGCATTGAATCAATTAACTGTTGAATATGAGCAATTACTTATTCTACAGGTCGATCAAATTGTACATCTTTTTAATCAAATTGAGCAAGGAAAGTTCGAATTTGAGAAAGGACTTACCCAGATATATGAGCTGTCTCATTCTATCAGAGGGGAGGCTGGCATGTTTGATCTACGATTTTTAGGTCGTGTCGCAGCGAATCTTTGTCTTTTTATCGAAACATTAGAAAATACGAAGAGCGTAGATTTAAATCCAAGAATTCTAAAAATTATTCAAATTCATCTGAATTCCCTGAAATTGTCGGGAAATAACATTACAACAGGTGAGATTACGCCTGATCAAATACCGCTGCTGGATCAGCTTGGTGAATTGCGTCAAAAATTTGCGCAATTCATCAATCAATGAGGTATTTCACTTGGTTCTGAACTCGGCTTTGTCGCCATTATGTAGCTGATGCCTTTATCTTCAAAGGGAAGCTCTAAGAGATCACCCGGATTGATGGGCTCGCCACTTAATAGAGCCCGCATGATTGCTTTGCGTGCTGGATGTTCTCCTGCTGAGTTTGTTGAATAGAAAGGGGCATATCCTGATTCTTCTATGGCTAGTCTTGCAATAGATGCCTCTCTTGCAAGGACTTCAGAAAACTGCGGGTGCATGTATGGGGGTAAGTGACGTGCTGTATTGTAAGTCGCCTCAAGACCTGTTTCTTGTGTGAAAATTTGATTTGAGTCTTTGAGTTCTGATGGCCACTCGTCACCTTTTTGCATTTTATCGAGGCTTAATGCTGTTGCAAACTGGAATAAATGACTGTGAAATGGGCTAATTGCATCGATATGAATCCTGCCTCCAGGCTTCAACAGGCGGTGCATCTCAGCAAGCATTGCTCGGATTTGTTCTGGATCTGTATAGTGCATAACATGGTTACAGACAATGCCATCAAAGCTTGCATCGGGCAAATCTTTTGTTGCTTCCGGAAAATAACCATAGTTAAAAGTGACTGCCTCATTTAATTTATCGGTTGGCATAAGCTCTGGTGCTGCAAGTTTAAAAAGATCTAAACTCCGTGCATCAGGATCATTCATCACAACAGTTGCTCCCTTTTGAAGAAGTTCATAGCTTTGTGAGCCTGCGCCACAGCCAATATCAAGATAGGCATCACCAGGTTGTACGTGATTAAGGATTAATTCTTGTGGGCGATTGTTGAGATGCATGGATGAGCCAACACCACCTTTGGTTTGAGTGTTGTCACCTTTGAGAAATTTGACCTCATCATATACATCATAAGCGGTTATGTCTGCATTATTGTCACTTTTTAATTCAGAGAAAGGGATTCTGCCTTTAAATTGTTGATGGCTTGCACGAATGGCTTGAAGATCGCTCTGTATACGAGCTTCGTATGTTTTTTGGGGTTGGCCTGATTCCTTGGTCTTTTTTATAAAGTTGTTGGTGGATTCTCTGCTGATTGAGATGAGAGCATTTGTATCATAGGCTGAATCTGGAATCGTAAGAGCAGGGCATTTTGTATAAATCAGTTTTAACAATTCATTGATCTCGTCATCTGTTAGATTTGTGTCTTGTATTATTTTTTTGAGTGTTTCATGATTAAGCTGATCTAGTTTTGCTTGATCCTCTGATGTTATCTTCAAGGACTCTTTTAAAATTTGATCGATGCTTGTTTGCGGCATAGGTGTTGGTGTGAGAAGAGTTTGTTTAAACGCTGTATACTTCATCTTTGCTCGGCCGCGTGCATAATCTCTATCCAATATTTTATATTTCTGAACAACACTCTCATGAGCAATATTTTCGATAAGTTCACCTTCAGCATCGTAATAGTTGCTCTCTCTTTTTTTGATTTGCAAAACATATGTATCTTGTTGTGCTTTCACTTCAGGAAAAAGTCTTATTTGTAGAATGCGATCTTTTTTTCCAAGAGTTTCTTGATTCAGCAGGCATAAAAGAGCATTTCGTGCATTGCGAGGGACCAAGACACCATCATTATAGACATGAGCAAGCCATAAAAGAGCTTCACTTTTTTCAGGTGAGATAGGGTTTCTCACTGTATTCAAGAAAAATCCCTCAATTGTATAAAAAATTTCGTCTTTATTATTCTTGTTTAGAAGTAAAGAGCATTCTAGAATTTTTTTATGGTTAATCATTGAAGGTTTTGGTATTGCAGTCTTATTTGGAAGAGATTGTTGAACCGCGGTGAGGGTATCATAATCTTCTATCACAGTGGAAGATTTCCAAGGATTACCGGAATATACAGATCTCAGATGATTGAGCATTTTTTCTGAGACTTGCTCAAGAGGATCGGATTCTTGCATCAATTGATCAACAATCTTGTTCATTTCAGCAATAGTTCCATCAGTTATATTATAGCTAGAGGTTTCGTAAGCTTGCAGCAGACAATCGATTGCTTTATCGTAATTGATTTGAGTGCCTATTCCTTGGGCATAGATGACACCTAAATGTCTTAACGCTTCGGCGTTTGGTTGCTCAGGGCTGGTTGCTTTTTCAAAATGAAGACGAGCTTCTTCATTTTTGCCTTCTTGTAACATTATTTTACCTAAGATCAGATTTGCTTGCATGGAATTTGATTTTTGTAGATCGTAAGTTTTTTCGCCCACATCACTTGTCATATCAGCTAAAAAGACACCTTTTGTTTCTTCAAAGAAAGCGATGGCTTTGGTTGCAAAGTCCGTTGCTGTTGCAAAATCACCCTTGGCAAATGAGGTTTCAGCCATACGGAGCTGCGCGCCTGGGTGCATTTGTTCAGCAGCTCTCGTATATAAATTGAGAGCCTTATCAGCCTGTTGTGGATCTCTGCTGTAAATCTCAGCAAGCATAAAACATGCTTCATCATGATTTAATTCGGCCGCTTTCTCTAAATAGTCAAGTTTCAGGGTCTCTGATTGAGGAACCCCTTTTCCTTTATCATGTAAGAGTGCGAGTTGAAACAACGCATCTTTATTTCCAAGTTCAGCTGCCTTTAAGAAATCTTCTGCCGCTGCTTCATATTGTCCTGTATATAGAGCCATTCATCGCTGCTTTATGACAGGATCGAGCTTGAAGAGATTTGTGTTGAGGATTTACCTGCGTGTCTGCACTTGTTCGGTGTGCAAGGTCTTTTTGGTCGTTTTTCTGAGTTTTATCAGTGGTTTCATGTATATGAGGCTGATCTGGAATTGGTTTATTATGGATATCGCTCATGGGTTTTCTCCGGTTAAAATTCTTCCTTAATTATACCACTATTAAATAAAATTTTATTTGAATTTTGCTAATTTTAGAAATTATGTTCAATTTTCTTGGTTTCTTCGCATAAATGAGATATAGTAAATTAAAAAAGGAGACGGTCCAATGATGTCAGTTGCGATTTTAATCGATACCATTCTAAATATTTTTTTCTGGTGCATTATTTTGTCAGCAATTTTGAGTTGGTTGATTGCATTTGAAGTTATCAATACGCAGAATCGTTTTGTTTTTCATCTTTATGATTTCCTGAATCGGATTACAAATCCATTTTTAAAACCAATTCGTCGGATAGTGCCATCTATTGGCGGTGTTGATATTTCCCCTGTTATTTTGCTGTTAGCGATTATATTCATTCAGAATTTGCTTGCGGAATATGTCTTTAAAGCTTAGGGGTAAGGAATTTCAGTCAATTAATGAGTACGAATAATGAAGCCCATATTTTAGATGGGCAAAAATATGCAAAAGAAATTGAGCAGGACGTTGCCTCTTTCTTGGCGGCAAAATCGATAACGGATATAGCTCTTCACGTGATTTTGGTGGGACATCATGCGGCCAGCCATCTCTATGTAAATCGAAAAAAGAAAGCCTGCGAGCGTGTTGGCATGCAGGCTGTTGTTCATGAATTTACTGATGATGTGTCTGAGACGCAGTTGCTTCAATTGATCACAAAACTGAATCAGAATAAAGCAGTTACAGGCATATTGGTTCAATTGCCTTTGCCAAAACATATTCACAAAGAGAAAATTCAACAAGCAATTGATCCCCAGAAGGATGTTGATGGATTTCATATCGAGAATATCGGCAAGCTTGTCTCAAATATTGAAACAGGACTTTTCCCTTGCACGCCTCAAGGATGTCTATATTTGATCAAGCAAGTCATGCCTGACATTCGTGGCAAGAGAGCTTTGGTGATTGGTCGATCCCTTGTGGTCGGCATGCCTATGTTTCATACGCTTGTGAATGAAAATGCAACGGTCACAATTGCCCATATTGATACAAAGAATCTCTCTGTTTTGTGCAAAGATGCAGAAATTATTGTTTCTGCAACCGGCGTTCCTGGGCTTGTCAAAGGGAGTGATGTTTCTAAAGGAGCTATTGTGATTGATGTTGGCATCCATAGGCTTGTTGATTCAACAGAAGGAACGCGTATTGTTGGAGATGTGTGCTTTGATGATGTTCGCCAAAAAGCTTTGGCTATTTCGCCTGTTCCTGGTGGTGTTGGACCTATGACAATTGCCTTCTTGCTCAAGAACTGCCTCAAAGCATACATGCTTCAGCGGTCATAAAATGCTAAAAGGGACCTCAATGAGGTCCCTTTTTTGATCCTATATATGCTTGACTCTTATTCGTCATCCCACTCGAAAGAATTATTGATGCTCGTATTTAAAGCGTTTGGATCTAAGTATTCTCCAACTTGCATGTTGTCAAAGGCTGCTTGTAAAGCGCCAACCCCAACAGGAGCTGCAATCCTTTGAGGCGGAACAGCAACAGGCGCAGGATCAACAGTCTCGGATGCGTTGCCTAGAAATGAAATAACCAATGAAGCACGGTCAATTGGGGCGTCATCTTCAGGATCATGAATGGCTTCGCGTCTATTCCCAAGAGCTCCTGCAATTAAGCTTTGCGGACTCGTTGGTAGAATCGGAGCACTGAGTTGACGTTCAGCAGCTGGGCGTAATTCGCGTTGACTTGAAATATGTGCTGCCATCAGGGAAACCATATCTGGTCGTCTTTCTGGTGACGGATTTGGGTCTGCAGCGGGAGCAGGATTTGGAACAATAACCGGAGCTGGTTCAGGATTTGGCGCTGCTACAATAACAGGAACAGCAACAGCAACAGGTTCAGGTTCAGGTGCTGCAACGACTACCACAGGAACTGACTCTGGTGCAGCAACAGGCGCCGGATTCGGATTAGGTGCCGCATTTTCATGTTCATCAATCAAATCATAGAGCATTCCTGTAATTTCACCAACAGGGAGCGGGCCCATCTTCGGTGGAAGAGGTCTTGCGACAGGTGGAATTGGAGAAACAGCTGGTTCTGGCATTACAATTTTAGGAACCATCTTTTTCCCTAATATTTGTGGAACCGCTTTTTTTCCTTGCGCTGGAGCGCTTTTTGTTCTTTTCGGCTCTGGTTGCTTTGGAAGAGCAATTGGAGCAGGGTTTGCATTAGCCGCTGCTGCTGGATTTGGATTAGGCGCATCAGCTGGTGCGATTGCCGGTTGCGATGGTGCCTTTTTCAAAAGATGACGGAAGTCAACAGGAGCTGTTGCGTCAGGTTGTTTTGCTTCTTTCTTAGGGGCTGTCTTTAATTTAGGTGTTTTGACTGCCTGAGCAAGAGCGTCTCCGAGGCCGTTCGCTGGTGCAGGTTGAGGATTGTTTGCATTTGCAGCTGGATTAGGGTTTGGATTTGGTGCAGTTCCAGCATGAGCGCCAGGGTTTCCGGCAGGAGCTGGGTTTGCATTTGCTGCTGGTGGTGTTGGTCTCAATTTACGTCCATTTTGAATTTGAGCCAAAAGAGCGTTTCTTCCTGGATCAGCTGCGGGTGCAGGGTTAGAATTTGCAGGCGCTGGATTTGCAACAGGAGCTGGCGCAGGCATTGGAGGTGCTGCTGGCGGAGTAGAGGCTGCAGGTGCTGGATTTGCAACAGGAGCTGGCGCAGGCATTGGAGGTGCTGCTGGTGGAGCAGAAGCTGCAGGCGCTGGATTTGCAACAGGAGCTGGCGCAGGCATTGGAGGTGCTGCTGGTGGAGCAGAAGCTGCAGGCGCTGGATTTGCAACAGGTGCTGGCGCAGGCATTGGAGGTGCCGCTGGCGGAGCAGAAGCCGCTGGCGCTGGATTTGCAATCGGAGCTGGCGCAGGCATTGGAGGTGCTGCTGGCGGAGCAGAAGCCGCTGGCGCTGGATTTGCAACCGGAGCTGGCGCAGGCATTGGAGGTGCTGGTAGGAATCCATTCGGAGAAAGGGCTATTACGTTTCTTCCATTAAGGAGAGGCCCTGCATTGATTCTATTGTCTTGGTGTGCGTGAATATACAAATCAATAAATGCGTTGAATGAAGCTCTAGCATCTTCGATGCGGGCATCAACTCTTGCGACAATAGCTGGCACATTGCCCTGTTTTGCAATTTGTAATTGATTGAAGGCTTGTGGATATGTTTTGAGGTAGCCTTGGATTGTTTGGAGTTCTGGTGCATTTAGATTAAGTGCTTGGTCAGGATTTGCTGCAGTATCTCGCAAAAGTTGCAATACAGCTGGTGTTGGTGCGAGATTTTTTCTTTGTAACACAGCGTAAAGGTTTTTGTTAGATAATTGTCTTAGTACATTATTTGCCATTTGTTGAATATTAGCACGTGCTGCATCAACATCAGCTTGATTGACAACAGGTGCTGCCGCAGCTGCAACAGGTGCTGGGATGTGTGGAAGATTGGGTGAATTTACAATAAGATAGTCAACATTTTTGGATTGAGCAGGAAGTAGCTCTACTTCTTGAGCGAGGGCTGTTGCTGTATGTTGGTCTAGGCCAAAAGCAATCGTAAGGGAGAGCACACAAATAAGATCGCGTTGGTCTTGTGAATTGTTGTAGATTGTTGTTAGTAGATTTGGATCAAGATTCGATAAGATTTGTGTGTAATCAGCATGTTTTAAAAACCCCCATTGTGGTGTGTCAAATTTTGGATCTAATCCCATGACAACTGGGTCTGCTTGAACCTGGAAGGTTTGGATGTTTTGTGCTTGTATTCTCATTTGAGACTCCTTGTTAAATGATCTTTTTAGAAATAAGAACGTGACGTTTACTTTATGTTCTGTTTTTCTTGTGCAAAACTTTGATTATTGTTGTTGTCCAATAACGAATGCACAAGTTGTTTGTTTCATAAACGCCGTAATGCCGGTATGATCTTAAATCATCTATACATTATTGACTGGCATCTTATATTTACATTTATCAAAATGCAATTATTTTTTAATGCTTTGTTAAGAAAATTTGAAAGGTGTTGCAATATTTATGCTTGCGGTTCTTTTTCTTGCAAACCGTAAAGCTTTGCGTATGTTCCTTTTTGGGTAAGCAAAGATCTATGGGTTCCGCTCTCAATAATTTTACCTTTCTCGAGAACATAAATGTAGTCTGCCTCAACGATTGTTGAAAGCCGATGGGCAATCACAAGTGTTGTTCTTCCCTTTTGAAGAGACTGAAGGGCCTGTTGTACAGCCCGTTCGGACTCTGTATCAAGCGCTGAAGTTGCCTCATCTAAAAGCAGAATGGGTGCGTTCTTAAGCATTGCTCTTGCAATTGCAATTCTTTGACGTTGACCACCTGAGAGTCTAACGCCATTTTCACCGATCTTTGTTTGATATCCGTGTGGTAAGGTCATGATAAAGTCGTGTGCGGCTGCAGATTTTGCAGAGGAGATAATTTCAGCTTCAGTGGCATCGATTTTACCATATTTAATATTATTGAAAATCGTATCATCAAAAAGAGCAATTTCTTGACTCACCAAGGCGATTTTTTGTCGTAAAGATTCAAGGGTGACATCTTTAATATCTGTGTTGCCAATAGAAACAGAACCATCACTGACATCATAGAATCTTGGAATAAGGTTAAGAATCGTTGATTTTCCTGCGCCTGATGTGCCAACAAGGGCAACCATTTTACCGGCATGAATATCAAAGCTCACATTATCGAGTGCTGCGATTGATTTCTCATCATCTGTTTGAGTTTCATAACTGAAAGATACATTGTTGAAGTGAATTGAGTAATCTGTCACTTTAAGTTTTTTTGCATTTGGTTTGTTTTGAATGCTGGGTTCAATTTCAAGGATGCGGAAGGTGCGATCAGCCGCAGCAAGGCCAGCTTGTAGATTGGCATTCAGTTTTGCCATGCGTTTCATCGGTTCATAGGCAAGAAGAAAAGCAGTAATGAAGGACATGAGCTCACCTGCTGTGCGAGTTCCGCTCATGATTTGATACCCGCCATAAACAACAATCGTTACGATGGCAATTGCGCTGAGCACTTCCATAACAGGCCCAGAGAAAGCGGCAATTCTGAATGATTTCATGTTTAATGAGAAGAGGCTGTCAATAACTGTCGCAACGTGTTTTTGTTCTTGCTCTTCCATTGTATAGGCTTTAACGTGCCTTATGCCTTGGAATGTTTGTTGTAGAAGTGTTGCAAAGGCGCCTGATTCAGATTGTGTTGAGCGAGAGACTTTTCTGAGTCTTTTTCCCATGCGGGCAACAAAAAAGGCAAGAAGTGGAAAGGCAAAGAAACTGCATGAGGCCAAAACCCAATCTTGTTTGAACATGAGAGCAATGAGAAAAATAAGTGTGATTGTGTTTTTTCCGATAGCTGTCAGGCAATCGGCAACAGCTGTGCGCATCATATTGACATCATTGACCATTGAAGAAACAAGACGGCCTGTTGTTGTTGAATGAAAATAAGCAACGTCTAAGCCAACAAGATGCGCATAAAGTTGCTTTTGAATTGTTGCAATGACACCTTGTCCGATATGGTTCATCTGTAGTGTGTGAATGTAAGTTGCAAAGCCTCGAATGGTAAAGCACGCAAAAATAGCAAAGGCAACAGGCCAGATGTGAGAAGATTCAGATCCTGCAAAGACTTTGTCGAAAATTGGTTCCATCAAAAGAGCAAGCCCACCAGTCATAGCAGCATCAATGACCATAAAACTCCACGAAATAAATAATCGTGACTTAAAAGGTGGGAGATAAGACATAATGAGTCTTTTAAGAAGGTCCCAACTGGATCGGTCTGGAGTATGGTTGTGCTTCATTTTTGCCATCTGTAAAAAAATTAACGTTGATCTAACATATCCTATTTTAAAATAGATGTAAATTTCTCAAGATAGAAATAACACTTCAATAGTTTATAAACAAGAAAAGAAAAATAAAATGTTTGGAATGAAACCAAAAGTTCAAGAGGCTCCAAAAGAAGAGGCTCCCGTTAAAGAAAAAAGAAGACCCAAAATTGGACTCGCACTTGGGAGTGGAATCGCAAGAGGGTGGGCTCATATTGGCCTTATGCGTGTTTTTGATAAATATAATATTCGGCCTGATGTGATTGCGGGTACCTCGATCGGTGCTGTTGTTGGTGGAATGTATTTGGCCGGCAAGTTAGATGAGCTTGAGGCTTGGGCTCGATCTTTAAAGCGCGTCAAGTTGATGAAATATCTTGATTTTACAGTGAAGACAGGTGGTTTGATTACGGGCAAAAATTTAGATCAAGAACTCGCCAATACGCTTGGTGATGTTTTAATTGAAGACTTACCAACACCATTTGCTTGTATTGCGACTGATCTTTTAACAGGTCACGAAATTTGGCTGAAGGAAGGACCTTTGAAAGATAGGCTGAGAGCTTCTTTTTCATTGCCAGGAATTTTTGCACCTGTGCTGCATAATGAACAATGGCTTGTTGATGGTGCCTTGGTTAACCCGATACCTGTTTCAACTTGTTATGCGATGGGGGCTGAGATTGTGATTGCTGTCAATTTGAGTGGTGATATGATCGGCAAATCAAGAAAGCCAGGGAAAAATTATCAAACAATTGCTGGTTTTGATGTGATTGATTTTCTAGAATCCGATCAAAGTTCGCCAGGCACAGGGATTTTAACACGGTTTGCCAAGAATTTATTTTCACGAGATTATGATGGGCCAAGTATGATGGGCGCAATGGTTGCATCGCTTGGTATTATTCAGGACCGTATCTCACGGTCAAGGATTGCGGGCGACCCGCCAGACGTTCATATTGTTCCAAAAGTTGGGCATATCGGTATTATGGAGTTTGAGCGCTGCGATGAGTTGATCGCTTTAGGAGAAACAGCTGCCATTAAAGCTTTGCCAGATATTAAAGATGCTTTGTCTATCTATGGCGCAGATATTGATATCTAAAACTTCATGCACAATGCTTCTTTTCGGTGATTTTGTCGTCAAGTCTCGCCTTCGCTTCTCAAATATGTCTATATATTCTGCGATGCTCGGCTTCGTTTTTCCTAAAACTCCCTCGAAAATAATCTATTGTGCATGAAGTTTTATTTGATAATTGTTATAATTTTTGTGGTCACTGAGTCTGTGTGTAGATATCAAATGCTTGCTTTTGAACTTGTTTTTTACTTTTTTTCAAAATAAGCTTGACAAAATGGTTATTAATTCTTAGAGTTAACTCTCAAAATGAAACTTATTAACAGTCAAGGTTACAAAAATGGCTAAAGCAAAACCAAATCTCATTCGTATGATCAGCGAAGCTGGCACAGGTACATTCATTGTTCGCAAGAAAAACCCAAAAACAAAGCCAGAAAAGCTTGAGTTGAAAAAATATGATCCGAAAACACGTAAACATGAAGTGTTTAAAGAAGCAAAAATTAAGTAAGTACAAGGGCCAGCGAAAAGCTGGCCTTTTTGTTGATGGCAAAGGTCATATGTTCTGATTTGATTATATGTTAGCCCAAGCAGTAGCAAGCCTTAAGGGAAATGTTTTTGAATTTCTTCATGGAATTCATCGATGATTGCCTGGTAGGTTTTGCGTTTAAATGGCACGATTAATTTAACCAAAGAGTCAATATCAACCCATTTCCAGGAGTCAAATTCTGGGATTTCTGTTTTAATCGTAATGTCATCGTCAGTCCCAAGAAATTTTGCTAGAACCCACTTTTGTCTTTGGCCTAAGTACTTTCCATTCCATAATTTAGGTTGTAGAAAAGTTGGAATATCGTAGTAATGCCAATCACGTGAGATGCGGATGATGTTGATTTTATCAGTCCCAATCTCTTCTTTGAGTTCTCTTTTAGCGGCTGTGACGTAATCTTCATCATTTTCAATGCCGCCCTGAGGCATTTGCCAAGAGCCTTGATTATCAATACGCTGTCCAACAAAAACCTTTTTATCTTGGTTTAAGAGCATAACGCCGATGCAGGCACGGTAGGCATATTTATTGCGGTAAATCATTTGCTTGTGTCTTCTTGTTTGTCTGTCGTTTCTGCTGATTGAGTTTGCTTTTCTTTGTTCATTTTCTCTATATCATAAGCAGAAGCAGGCACAAGTGCAATACCTTTACTTTCAAGGGTATTAATCCAGTTCGATAAAAGTTTTAAAGTTAAAGGAGAGCTATGTGCATAGGCAACAACATGGCCACTCTTTAGGCTATGTAATTCAAGCTCTTTGAGGGATGAATTGATAAATTCTTCAGAGAGAACCGTGTCTATTTCACTGGTAATTGGAATGAATGGCAAAGAGATTTTATCAGCCAGTACATCGATATTATCTTCTTCTTTTCCATCCGTTATACTTGCAAATAAAAGGCCGCGATTCTGAATTTCATCAAGAACAGGTTCAATGAGGGTTGAGATTGACATTAAACGGGAATCTTTGAAAGTAACAAATCCGATATAACCTGTTGTGCGGGTCATATTCCATTTCAGTCTTTTGAGATTCATGGATGGTTCAAGATGTGACAAGAGAGCATAAGGGCCTGAGTCATCCTTCGGAAAATGCATTGATTCGACAGGCAACTCAATCAAGAATTCAAATCCTGATTGACGGAAGGTATTGGTCAGCTGATTCAAATTTTCAACATAAGGAGAAACAGATAAAGTAATTCTGTTTGACATCGTGGATATAATTGTCTCATTGATTGCACTGTTGAAGCCAATCTCAGTTAATATAATAGAGATTTTAGGGATGTTTGGATAGGATTTGCTCGGTTTGGCATAAACCACGTATGGTTTTGATCCATCTTTTGAAATAGCTGGCAGATAACCGTCAGCAGAGTCTTCATAAACACCAGGCATAGGACTGCTTGGGAGCGGTGATTTCGTTGAATCATTACTGAGATCTTCCTTCAAGGTCGGATCTTCGCTCATTTCTTCTGCTGTTTCAATCTTATTGTCAGGGGATTGATCTCTATTAATGACTTCATTTGAAATGGTAATGATTGCCATCGGTCCTTTTTCAGCTAATTTTTGTTCTGTTTTGTCTTTCATGACATAGGCAAAACCAATCATACCGCAGAGAATAAGGATGAATGTTATTAGAGTGATTTGAAAGGAAGATAAGGCAAAAGAAGGGATCAACCTTTTCAGGCTTTTTTGGGTTGGTTGATCAGAAGGGTTGGTTTCCATCTTTTGCCTATGATTGATTAACGATCAGCTTTTGCTGTTGTTGTTCCATTTCCTGTGCTGGGGTCTTGATCTGTTTTGATATCAGCTTTGTTGTAGATCGAAAGGCCAATGAGTAAGTCTTTAGCTCTTTCAAGCTGATAATCAATAATTTCTTCCCCTTGTGGGCCTGTCATTGTCGATGCTTTATCTTTGGGAGCCGTTGTCTTGGCAGGCTCTTTGGTTGCCGGAGCTGCTTCTTTTGAATTTGCATCCGGCTTATTTCCATTTTTCAGTGCATTTTGAAGATCTGCTTCACGGAGTCTTGTTGTGTCAATTTGCTCAACTTTTGCAGGAAGAACTTCAATATCTGGCTCAATTCCGAGTGCCTGAATAGATGTGCCGGATGGTGTGTAATACAGAGCAGTTGTAATCCGCATTGCTCCATTTCCTGGGAGTGGCATAATTGTTTGCACAGAGCCTTTACCGAAAGTTTTTGTTCCGACGAGGAGAGCTCTTTTATGGTCTTTTAACGCGCCAGCTACAATCTCTGATGCTGAAGCAGAGCCAGCATTGATGAGAACAACGAGTGGTTTGTTATTTGTAAGATCACCTTTGGTTGCAAAAAATCTTTGATCGTTTTCAGGATTTCTGCTTTTGGTTGAGACGATTTCGCCTTCATTTAAAAAGCTATCAGAAACAGAAATGGCTTGGTCAAGAAGTCCTCCTGGATTGTTTCTTAGATCAAGGATATAGCCAATAATCTTATCTTCGCCAATTTCTTTGCTAAGGTCTTTGATTGCTTTTTCAAGGCCAATTTGTGTTTGATCATTGAAATTCGTAATGCGGATATAGCCGATATTTCCTTCACGATTTGAGCGAACGGATTTGACTTTGATGAGGGCTCTGACAAGCTTAACATCAAAACTTTGTGGTGGATCACCTCTGCGGATGGTTAGAGTGATCGGCTCACCAACATTACCACGCATTTTTTTGATAGCAGCAGAGCTTGTCATTGTTAAGATAGATTCACCATCAAGGTGTGTGATGAGGTCATTTGGCTGAAGTCCTGCTTTCTGGGCAGGTGTTTCATCAACGGCCGTAATGATTTTGACGTAACCATCTTCCATTAAAAACTCAATGCCAAGTCCTCCGAATTCACCACGGGTTTGAACTTGCATATCTTTGAACTCAGCAGGATTCAGATAACTTGAATGTGGATCGAGTGATGTGAGCATTCCATTGAGAGCATTTTCAACAAGTTCAGCATCATCAACATCTTTTACATAAAAGGACTTAACACGCTCGTATACATCTCCAAAGAGATTTAATTGTTTGTAGGTTTCCTCAAAATTTCTTTTTTCTTTTGGAGCCGTTTGCTGAGCTATTGAAGCTGTCGGCGCTAAAAAAGCGAGGAGAAGAAGAGGTAGGAGCAAATTTTTCTTTGTCATTTTTTCAGAATCCTAAAATTTAAGTTCTATCAGGAGGTTATATTATAGTGTGAAGCTTGCAAAAAAAGGTTAATTTTGGTGCCGGATTTTTTGTAGTCCTTTTATAGGGTTGATTGGGGTGCCATGATCCCTTAATTCATAATATACAATAGGTTTTATTGCATTGTCATTCGAAATTGTTCCAAGTGGTTCGCCCGTGATTACTTTATGTCCAACAACAGTATTTATTTTATCCAGTCCCGCAATTAAAGAATGGAGTTCATCATCATGCTTGATAATGAGGATATTGCCATAATTTCTGAAAGGTCCTACGAAGAGAACTTCTCCTTTATAAGGCGCAATAACGGGTGAGCCTTTGTTTGTTTCAAGTCTAATGCCTTGTAAAGGAAGTCCCTCATCAAGTTTTTCGCCGAATTGATTGATGATTTTTCCTTGGACTGGAAGAGTTAGATTGAGGTTAAAAGCTGTTTGATTCCGTTGTGTCTTTTGATTCTGAGCGGTTTCTTGTTTTTGAGGGGTGAGTTTCTGTGGTTTGGTTGTGGTGTTATTTTTTGCTTTTGGTGCACGGTTTTTTTGGCTGGCTTCAAGAGATGCAATTAGTTCTTGCAGAGAGTTTGCTTTAGATGAAAGCTCCTGGATTTTATTTTTATGGGCAATAGATTCAGTGTTCGTTTCTTCAAATAAATGAGCTCGTTGTTCAAGCATTTTGGACAGTTCGGCATATTGTTTGCGGATTGTTTCCTTGGTTTTATTTTCGAGATGATGTTCCATCCCCAATTGATTTTCAATATGACTCAATTCTTGAATCTGCTCTTGTAGATGAGCAGATTTTTCTCTTAATTGAGGGAGAAGTGTATTGAGAATAATTGTGGTTTCTATTTTTGATTTGTTATTCGATGGATTCAGAAGTTGTAAAACAGGAGGGTGCAATGCAATTTTTTCGAGTGCCATGATGAGCTGTTTTTGATCTTCTTCATTGTTTGAAAAAGAGTCGAGCAGTTTTTGCTTTTGATCCTCTAATTTGGTGCGTTCTGATTTAAGGCTGAGTAAATCACGCTCATTACTGCGGATTTTTTCATTGAGCATGATGAGCCTTTGCCGAAAACTAGAAAGCTCCTTCTCAATATTTTGAGATTTTTCATCAAGCGTGCTTAATTGTTTTTTCTCGCTCTCGAGTGTTGCTTGAATTTTTTTAAGTTCATCATAAGAGACAACTTCGCCTGCATAACTGGGAGTACTCGCAAAAAACAAGGGTGTAAAACAAAGAGCTGTTTTAAGCATTTTGTTGAAATGAGCTGAGCTTAATTTTTTGCGATATGGGGTCATTTTCTTTTAGAGCCATCTGCATTTTCAACTAAAGGTACGCCTTTCATTTCGGGTGGAATCGGAAGATTCATAAGGCTTAAAATTGTTGGAGCAATATCAGCAAGTCGGCCCTCAGATATTTTTCTCACTTTTTGAATGTTATAAAAAATGAGTGGCACTTTATTGAGCGTATGGGATGTCATGGGCTCGCCTGTTTTAGGGTCTTTCATTGTTTCACAATTACCATGGTCGGCTGTGATGAGCATTCCATAGCCATTTTTCTTGGCTGATGTTGTGATTTTATCAAGGCATTCATCAACTGTTTCAACAGCTTGAATGGCTGCCTCAAGGCTGCCTGTGTGTCCAACCATATCTGGATTTGCAAAATTCAACACAATCAGATCGTACGTTTTTTTGTCAAGTCGTTGAAGGAGTTTGGTTGTGAGTTCGTGTGCTGACATTTCTGGTTGCAGATCATAGGTTGCAACTTGTGGTGATGGAATCAAAAGGCGATCTTCACCTGGAAAAACGGTCTCATCGCCGCCGTTGAAGAAGAATGTAACATGAGCATATTTTTCTGTTTCAGCAATGCGGAGTTGCTTAAGGCCTGCTTTACTGATAACTTCTCCGAGACTATTTTCAATCTTCTTCGGAGGGAAAAGAGCTGGTAAACAGGGGTCAAGGTAATCAGCATATGACATCATTCCTAATTGTGCGGCCAGTTGCAGAGGTTTGCCTCTATTAAATCCATCAAAATCAGGTAAAAGAAAGGCAGAAAGCAATTCTCGGACACGATCAGATCGGAAATTGGTCATAAAGAGCCCATCTCCCTCTTTCATGCCAGGATATGTCTCTGAGATAAGGGGTGTAACAAATTCATCACCTTTGCCTGTTTCTTTATAGAACTGAGTCAAAGATTTGCCGAAGTGGTTTGTTTTTAAGCCTAGGCCATTGCGAATGGCTTGATAGGCAATTTCAACACGTTGCCATCTTTTGTCTCGATCCATTGCAAAATAACGTCCGCACAGGGTTGCAATTTTGATGTTTGGATAGTCTTTAATTTCATTCGTAAATTTCTTGAGATAGTCTTTTCCTTTCATGGGGGGCGTATCACGACCATCCATAAAGGCGTGGATATAAACGACAAGTCCTTGTTTCTCAAGAATCTTCGCCATTTGTAACATGTGTCTTTCGTGTGAATGAACACCGCCTGGGGATAGAAGGCCCATCAAGTGACAAGCGCCTTTGGATTTTTTTAATTGTTTGACAAAACTCACAAGATGTGGATTTTTTTCAATCGATTGATCTGCAAAGCTATGATCAATCATGGGTAGATCTTGAAGGACAATGCGCCCTGCACCAAGATTCATATGGCCAACTTCTGAATTGCCCATTTGCTTTTCAGGCAGGCCAACATCGGTGCCGCAGGTTTTCAGGAATGTTCTTGGTTCTGTGTCCCAGAGATGATCAAAACAAGGTGTGTCTGCGAGTGCAACAGCGTTATCAGTTGGGTCTTTGCGATATCCCCATCCATCCAGAATGCATAAAATAAGTGGTTGTTTATTTTTCATGGCTTTAAATTTTTCTATTATATTATCTAATGGTAGCAAAATTTAACAAAATATATAAGCCTTATTTGGGTTGCTCACGAAAAATTTTACTCCTTGTGATAGGGATGGCCTTTAAGGATCATTTGCGCGCGGTAGAGTTGTTCTGTAACCAGAAGTTTCATGAGTTGATGTGGCCAGGTCATTTTGCCGAAACTAAGCGTATAGTCAGCTCTTTTACGGAGCAATTCATCATGACCATGAGCGCCGCCAATGGCTAAGACAAGGTGAGGGCAGCCGCTGAGTTGAATTTTTTCAATTTTCTTTGCAAGCTCGAGACTTGTTGGATTTTCACCTCTTTCATCCAAGGCAATGAGATAGGCCTGAGGCGGAAGATTATCAAGCAGCAGTTCAGATTCTTTGCGTCTCAATTGCTCTGGTGGCAGTTTTTGTTTGATGGAAAAATCTTTAATGTCAAGGGTTGGAGACATTTGCTTTTGATAGTGCTGCAAAAGAGTTACAAGCGTTTGGGCTTCAGCGCCTGATTTTTGAATAGCTATGCAAAAAAGAGAGAGCTTCATGGTTTTGATGTAATCTTTTCAGGTGTTTCAGATTGTTCAAAGCACCATATTCTCTCGAGATCATAGAACTTGCGAACGTCTTTAAGAAAGAGATGTACAATCACGTCACCCGCATCAAATAAAACCCACTCGCATTTCTCAAGCCCTTCAATATGGCTTTCGATGTTTTTCAGTGAGTCTGTTTTATCTACGAGGTGTTTGGCCATCGATTGTAAGTGTCTTGTTGATGTGCCTGTGACAATGATCATGTAATCAGCGATGTAGCTTTTTTCTTCTAAATCAATCAGCAAGAGATCTTCTGCCTTGTCGTTATGGAGGCTTTCTATGATTAGATCTTTTAAATGCATGGCGGGTTCGTCATGTTTTGCTTGAATATTTGTAATGGATGGCCCCTTTCTGTCTGCTTTACACAACTTAAGTATACCACTTTTCTTTCTTTTTGTCATCTTTTTCAAAAACTGTTATCGGGTTTTTGTGTTTGTTTCAAGTGAGCCATAGTATTATTGTTTGTCTTATTGAGATCAATAAAAACTACAAGGTTTAATGATGCTTTAAAGCTTTGTTGACATAATTTGGGTCAGAAAGGGAGTTGTTAGATTGAGTTTAGTAGAGTATTTTAAAAAAATAAGCAAAGGTGAATTTCTTTTTTTAGCGTTTATATTCTTGTCAGTTTTTATGGTTGAAGGGTGGCTTGCTTATATTTGGAATGAAAAGGGTGTGTTTTCACAATATGATGTTCTTTTTAGTGCTGATATTCCTGCGTATATAGGATCATTTACTGTAAAAGAATACCCGCATTGGGTGAATTCTTTTCCGAATCATCCAATTGTTTTTTTCGTCCTGTTGATCGTTAGGTTTACAAATATGATAGTGGGTTTCTTTAATGTTTTTGATTCCCAAAAGACTTTATTTGTATTGGGTTTGTCAGTCATTCCTTTTGCATCAGCGCTTAAATTTAGTTTATTGTTTGTTGTTTTTCGTCTTTTAAAGTTTAGCTTTTTTCATGCTGTTTTTTTGGTTTTGTTGAGTGTGTTTAGTTTTAGTGCGTTGATTTTTGGATCGATACCCGAATCGTATGGTTTGACAGCGTTTTCATGTGTTTTGGTTTTATTGTTTTTTGTGTCTTATTCTTTTTCAAATAAATATTATGACTTTATAGGCCTTTGTTTTTCAGGTTCGGTTTTATTAATGGCGGCACCCACCAATCTTTTTTACTTAGGATTGTTGTATTTTTTCTTCAATTATTTCCAGCAGAAAAAAGGTGTGTTTATATCTGGGATGAAAGCTAGTATATTGTGCTTGAGTATATTATTTTTTACGAGCATTTTTTTGTTTTCATTCAATGAGTATCAAATATATGTAGTAACTAACCCGAATCTTGATAGGCAGAATATAAGGGTTGAAGATTTGATAAGACATGAAAAGGCCTATTATTATACGAATGAAAGTCAAAATTATGCTCAGAGGTTTTTTCAATACGTGGTTAGAGGAGATAGTAAGAGTAATCATATTTATGGTCCCCCTGAAGAAATTGATTCGCGTTCAGTTGCACAAAAAATGCAGTCTATTTTAGACTCTCCGCAATACCTTGCTCGCACCATCATACCTACAATGCCTGAAAGCGTAGAGTTTGGATGTTGTTTTAGTTGTAACGTGATCAATATGAACTGTCCGTATAAACACACATTTGCTTATAAAGATAGTCAATCCTTCTCTTTGATTTTAGCATTGTCATTTTGCGCAGTATTTGTTTTGTGCGTGGGTGTGTATGCTTCTGTGCGTCAAAACAATATCTTAAAGATTATAGGCCTTTCTTCATTTTTTAACATCATATTTTACGTTTATGTATGTTCATTCATTGTGAATACCGTTGAGTTTTATTTGTATTCACAGCTTTGGCATATTTCATTGATTTTTTTAATAGCTGTATGCATTTTTTATTTTTCCTTTTTTGAGACGAAATTAGGAAAATTAACTCTGGTAGTCGTTGTTTTGCTGATGATCGTTGGTGATATACATGTTTTAAATAATATGTTTGATGAGTTAGATAGAGTTAGGATTGACTACGCGCAAAAATAGTACCATTTTCTTTCTTTTTGTCATCTTTTTCAAAAACTGTTATGCTATTTTTGAAATAAGAAAAGAGGCAAAGTGTCTAAAATTTATTTACAGAATTGTACGCGTTTTGATGGGCTTGAAATAAAGACTCCTGTGTCGTTGCTGCTTAATGAAAAGAAACGTATTCTTGAATTGGATCCGTCTGATTTGCCTTCTGATATCAAAAGACTTGATTGTTCTGATTTGATTGCGATTCCTGGATTTTTTGATCTGCAAGTGAATGGTGGAAAAGGGTATTTTTTCAATGAATTGCCTTCATTTGAAACAGCACAGCAAATACAAATGGCGCACCAAACTTTCGGAACGAAAGATATTCTCATCACCTTTATTACAGATCACAAAGAGAAATGGGATCGCGTGCTTCAAGATTGGTCAAATTTGTCTTCATGGCCAAAAGGCATAGCCGGTCTTCATTTAGAAGGTCCCTTCCTATCCCCCAAAAAACCGGGTGTTCATTCTCCAAACTTGATCCGTAAAATGGATGAGGCTGATGTTCGTGCTTTGATCCAATTAAAAGAAAAGATTGGAGATGGGGTTTTATTGCTCACAGTTGCTCCAGAAGAGATCTCGCTTGGGGATGTTCAAAGGCTTGTTGACGCTGGAATCATCTTGTTTGCAGGGCATAGCAATGCAAATTTTGAAGAAGCAAGCGCTTTTTTTAAAGCAGGCGGTCATGGCGCAACACATCTTTATAATGCGATGTCTGGGCTATCAGCACGAGAGCCTGGTCTTATTGGTGCGGTATTGAATAACTCTCGCGTCGCAACAACCATTATTGCTGACGGATATCATGTTCATGAAACCATGTTGGCTTTAGCAAAAGGTACAAGGCCAATTGATAAAATGATATTGGTGAGTGACGCCATGCCTTCAGCTGCCGGTGGGCCATCTGCTTTTACATTGCAAGGAAAAGAAATTCATACAGAATCTGGCCGTTCAGTGACAAAAGATGGTGTTTTGTCAGGGAGTGCAGTCACTTTGCTTGACTCAATTCGCTATGCACATTTTACTCTGGGATGGTCTTTGGAGGATTGTTTTATGATGACTTATACTGCACCATGGTCAGTGATGGGCCGAGAAATAAAAGCATCAAGGCTTCAGGTTGGGGAGTCGTTTGATGATTTCCTCATAAATCGCTCACTTGAGACTCTTGTTGAGTGGTTTTGAGTTGCATCATATTTCGTGCTGTTTTCTTTATCTTGTGAAATAAAATTGAATATGCTAGCCTTATTGCTTCTATTTGATAAATCTATGCCACTTAACAAGTTTGAGGTTTTAAAATGGCCATGAAAAAAACAACACAATTTTTGATTATCGGCGGTGGGCCTGCTGGTTACACAGCAGCCATATATGCTGCGCGGGCGAATATGTCTCCTATATTGGTTCAGGGTATGCAGCCAGGTGGTCAGCTTATGATTACAACAGATGTTGAAAATTATCCAGGCTTTGCTGAAGTGATTCAAGGGCCATTCCTGATGGATCAGATGGAAAAGCAAGCGCTTCATGTTGGAACTGAGATGGTGCTTGATATTGTTGTAGATGTTGATTTTTCAGAAAAACCTTACAAAGCAAAATGTGAGAGCGGTCTTGTGATTCATGCAGATGCCATTTGCATTGCAACGGGAGCAAAGGCTCGCTGGCTTGGTTTAGAGAGTGAAGAGTTCTTCAAGGGATACGGTGTTTCAGCTTGTGCAACTTGTGATGGTTTCTTTTTTAGAGGAAAGCGTGTTGCAGTGATTGGTGGCGGAAATTCAGCATTAGAAGAGGCGCTTTATTTAACACATCATGCCAGTGAAGTGGTTTTGGTGCATCGTCGTGATTCTTTCAGAGGGGAAAAAATTCTTTTTGATCGTGTGAAAGCCCATCCAAAGATTCGCATTGAATATAATCATGTCGTGGATGAAATTTTAGGGAGCAGAGGCACGCAGCCGGTTGATAAATATGTGAAAGCAGTTGCATTGAAACATGTTCAAACTGGTGATTTAAAAAATCTTGAGGTTGATGGGGTCTTTATTGCAATCGGTCATGATCCGGCAACAGAGGTTTTCAAAGGAAAAGTTGAGATGGATGGGGAAGGGTATATTTTAACCAAGCCAGATTCAACAGCGACGAACATCCCGGGTGTTTTTGCCGCAGGCGATGTCAAGGATAAGGTTTTCAGACAAGCTGTAACGGCTGCGGGTATGGGCTGCATGTCTGCTCTTGAGGCTGAGAAATACTTGGCTACGATGGCAGAGTCTAAATCTAAAATCTCAAATGTCGCTTAGGCGAATTAGAACGTTTTTAAACAAAGGATATAATGAGTATGGTCACTCGATCTAAAATTACAAGCGTTGGTTCTTATTTGCCACCTAAGGTTGTCACGAACTATGATTTAGAAAAAATCGTTGATACGTCACACGATTGGATTGTTCAGAGAACAGGCATAGAGCAGCGATATTTGGCTGAAGATGATGTGTTGACATCTGATTTGGCAATAGAAGCAGCGCGGAAATGTTTGTCAAAAGCCTCTATTGGCATTGAAGATATTGATATGATTATTGTTGCGACCACAACGCCGGATCGGACATTCCCGGCGACAGCAACAAGAGTACAGGCTCAGTTAGGGATGGAACGTGGTTGTGCGTTCGATGTTCAAGCTGTTTGTGCCGGCTTTATCTATGGGCTCTCAATTGCGGATCAGTTTATTAAATCGGGTTCAGCCAAACACATTATGGTGATTGGCGCTGAGACCTTCTCACGCATTTTAGATTGGAACGACAGACGTACTTGTGTTTTGTTTGGCGATGGTGCCGGAGCTGTTATTCTTTCAGCTTTTGAAGATTCAGGTGATGTTCAAACAGAAGGGATTCTCTCAACTCACCTATTTTCTGATGGTCGATATATAGATATTCTCTGTGCCGATGGTGGGCCTTCATTGAATCGTTCTTCAGGCGTCACAACTATGGTAGGACAAGAGGTTTTCAAAAGTGCCGTTAAGGCTATGAGTGATTCTGTTTTTCAAGCCCTTGAAAAGAATAAATTGAGTGTATCTGACATTGACTGGTTTATTCCGCACCAAGCAAACTCACGTATTCTAGAGGCCGTTGGGAAAAGAATAGGCCTTGATGAGAAAAACTTGATTTCAACAGTCTCATTCCATGCAAACACGTCAGCGGCTTCAATTCCGCTCGCCTTAGACTATGCTGTTTCTGAAGGGCATGTAAAGAAAGGGCAGCTGGTTGCCTTATCTGCATTTGGGGCAGGGCTTTCTTGGGGATCTTCCCTCTTGCGTTGGTAAAAAAAATAGGTATACTGGGTTTCTTAATTCAAAATTTAACAGTTCATAAAGAAGGATAGAAAAATGCACACACTCACAAAAGATGAAATAGCGAACAAAATTTTTGAAGAGATTGGGCTGTCAAAGACTGATGCGATGAAAGTGATTGGTCAGGTTTTAGACTTGGTCGGTGATGCACTTAAAAATGGCGAGACAGTTAAGATTCCTGCATTTGCTTCCTTCAATGTATTGACTAAAAGCGAACGCGTTGGCCGTAACCCAAAAACAGGCGAAGAAGTTAAAATCACACCGCGCCGTGTTGTGAGCTTCCGCTCAAGCAGAATGCTGAGAGAAGGCCTAAACGCTTAGAGATTAAGATTGCTTCTGTTCAAATTAGGCTCTTCTACTTCAAGAGGGCCTAATTTTTTAGTATTGTTTTTAATTTAGTATTGATTTTATAATAAAGCTATGATTTAATCAATTTTATTACAATAATTTGTAAGATAAACAGACAATATATTTACAGGAGTATTTTAATGTCGCACGTGTTACTACGGCCAGTCGTTCCAAATGAAACAGCAATTCAAAGTCCAATAAGCGGTGAATCAAAATTTATCAAAGCACATGCTTATGATATTGAGTTTAAAATGCCTTTTACGCTCAATAAAAGATCAGGGGCGGTTAATTTAGAGTTTCAAGGTTTAGAATTGGTTGAACAGAAAAAGATTTTTAACCGGAGTGTTCTATTTGTTGAAAATCTGAATGAAATTCCTCAAGACATTACGCGGAATATTTTCAAGGCGATGTCTTTGCTAGTTCCACAAGAGCAATTACCGGATGATCTAAGTTTAGAGCGTAGAAACCAACATCAATACTCACCCTCTGAGAGTTTAACAATTTTACGCAATCTAAGAAATAATCGAGCATTAGATATTTTTTTTCATCCGATCATTGAAACTTTGGAAGCAATCTTATATCAAAGTAGTGCCGATGGTATTGCAAATGATAATAAAAGAGCGTTTATTCTCTTTAAGTTGGCCGCAGATAAAGGCTATGCAGTAGCTCAGTCTATTCTAGGAACGATGTATTACAGTGGTGATGGTGTTAAGCAAAATTTGGTTGAAGCCGCTCGTTATTTCAATCTTGCAGTAGCTCAAGATGATGCAAATGCTCAATATAACCTTGGAGCCATGTATCACGCTGGTGAGGGAGTTGAACAGAATTTATCAGAGGCATTTCGTTTGGTTAAGCTCGCAGCGGCTCAAGGTGATGTACAAGCGCAATATATGATTGGTACAATGTATCAAACGGGTAGGGGTGTTAAAAGAGATTTTCGTAAAGCGGCTCGTTATTATAAAAAGGCAGCGGATCGAGGTTATGTAACAGCTCAATACAATCTTGGAACCATGTATTATAATGGCAAAGGTTATAAAAAAAATATGAATGAAGCGGCTCGTTACTTTAAATTAGCCGCGGATCAGGGATATGATCTAGCCATCCAAAATCTTAAGGTTATGTACAGGAATAAGCAAGTAGTTGACCCATCTCTATCTGAAAATGTTCCGCGTATTAAATTGGCTGCAGATGCTGGAAATGTTGAAGCTCAATTTGTCCTTGGTACAATGTATCAAACAGGTAGGGGTGTTAAGTCAAGTTTGATGGAGGCTGTTCGTTACCTTCAGTTAGCTGCAGATCAAGGACACACAGAGGCATTATTTGCGCTTATTGGTTTGTATAGACGAAAAGGCAATCCCACTGGGGCAAGTCCAGAGTTGATTTCTCATTATTCTAGATTAGTTGCAACTCAGATGGATAGGGTTGCGCAAGATAATATTGAAAGTCTGTTGCGTCAGTTCAAGTAAGTATAGATCAATCTTAACCCAATAGAATTTTAATATCTCCATTTCGGCTAAGTCTATTTCGTCGCCGCTTCCTGCATTTTCATTGTAACGAGATTGTTTTGCTTAAGGGTTTTCATTGCCTTTAATTCGCTGAGTGTTTTTTCGAGGATCGCATATTCTTTCGCGTCCTCACGGTCAGTCACGCTCATATAACTAAGCTTAATCTCAATTAAATCAATGATCATATTGATGGATTTGACGGATAATGACATGTTGATCTCCCTTTCTATTGTTTTTCTTAAGTGACGCCCTATGGTTTAATTATAATAAAATTTGAAGTAAATTACAATATAATTTTTCAAATAATTTAAATTGCAGTGTTTAGTGCAGGGGATGGCATTTTTCACTATCTTCTTCTTAGATCTCTTGGTATAAATCAAGGGGTGGTATAACATCTTAGAAGGATCAGATAAAAATGAAAAACGGCTTTCGATATTTCGGAAAAATTGTTCTTTGTCTCTCGCTATTAAGCGCTTTAGCGGCCTGTAAAGAAGATGAGATCTATATTGAAAAACCGGTTGATCAAATTTACGCTCAAGCTAAAGCAGCAATGGATGCTGATAATTTTAATGAGGCCGCAAAGATTTTTGAAGAGGTTGAGCGTCACCATCCTTATTCAAGCTGGGCAACAAAAGCACGATTAATGGCAGCCTACTGTTATTATGAGGCTTTAAAATATGATGATGCGATAGTATCACTTGATAGTTTTATTCAGATGCACCCAGGTCATAAAGACATTGCCTATGCTTACTATCTGAAAGGCCTTAGCTATTACGAGCAAATTGCGGATGTGCGTCGGGATCAATCCCTCACAGAGCGCGCTCATGAAGCTTTTGAAGAATTAGTTGAAAAATTTCCTGATAGCACTTATGCAAAAGATGCAAGTTTAAAGCTTGCCTTATTAAAGGATCACTTGGCAGGAAAGGAAATGGCAATCGGTCGTTTCTACTTAAAACAAGGTTATTATCAATCAGCCATTACACGTTTCCAGCAGGTCATTGTGAAATATCAAACAACAAGCCATACGCCAGAGGCTCTTCATCGTTTGGTTGAAGCCTATGTTTCAGTTGGTCTTTTTGATGAGGCTGAATCAGTTGCCGCTGTTTTAGGGTATAACTTTCCGGGTAGTGAATGGTATGAGGACTCATATGCATTGTTAAGAGAAACAGACCATGTTCCGCGTGAAAATGATCGTTCTTGGATCTCTAGGGCATGGAAATCTTTGGTAAAATAAGATACGAGGTTAATCGGAATGCTTGATTATGTGACAATTGAAAATCTTGTACTGATTGACAAGCTCTCATTGTCTTTTGAAAAAGGGCTTTCTGTACTAACGGGCGAAACGGGCGCCGGTAAATCCATTATTCTTGATGCGCTCGGGCTTGTTTTAGGTCAGAGGGCAGATGTAAAGTTGATCAGGCATGGACAAGATAAAGCTCTTGTCACGGCTTCATTCTCTGGTTTTTCGCCAGAATTTCTTTCTTTTTTTAAAGAGGCTTCTGATGAAGCTGGGCTTGAGATTGATCTCGCATCCCAGGAATCGTTAGTCATTCGCCGGATTTTACGCGGAGATGGTAGAAGTCAATCTTTCGTCAATGACCAACCAGTCAGTCTGGCTTTTTTAAAAATGGTCTCAGATGGTCTTCTTGAGATTATTGGCCAATTTCAAACGCAATCTTTGATGGATCTTTCTCAACATCTTGTATCACTTGATCTGTTTGGAGGTCTTGTCTCTGAGACTCAAGAGATCAGAGCGCTTTTTACCGCCTGGAAGGAAGCAGAGAAAGCCTATGAGCAATTGTTATTAGAGATTGAAAAGAGCCAAAGAGAGCAAGACTATATTCAGCATGCTTTAACAGAGCTAACGGACTTAAACTTAGCTGAAAATGAAGAAGAGACATTACTTGAAAAACGTCAGGCTTTTATGAATGCGCAAAAAATCCGTGAGGTGACGGAACAGCTTGAGTTGCTCTTTAATGGTGATGCATCGCCGAAGTCTGATATTTTGAAGGCCTTACGTTTAATTGATCGTCAGCCTCCTTATATCCGCGATATATATGCAACTGTTTATGATGCATTGAATCGCGCATCCATTGAATTGATTGAAGCAGAAGGTCAATTGAGCTCAGCCATGGCTGATGATTTGAGTGAAGCTGATTTTGAGGCGCTTGAGGAGAGGCTCTCTTTGATTCGGACCTTAGCACGTAAATATCAAGTTGCATCAGTTGATTTGATTGCAAAGCGTGATTATTTTGCACAGGAAATTGCATTGATCTCAGACGGAGAGGCGATGCTCTTGCAGCAAAAGAAAAAGTTTGAAACATCGAAAAAAGCCTATCTGGAAAAAGCAGAGATTCTTCATGCGAAGAGAGCTGATATTGCTCAAAAGCTTCAAGTGCGTGTGAATGCAGAATTGGCTCCTTTAAAGATGGGTCATGCTCAGTTTTCTGTTGCTGTAGAGGCTTTGCCTGAAGAAAAGGCAACACTTTCAGGTCTTTCATCGGTGCAGTTCTTGATCAATACAGGTTCATCCGGCGTTTTGTCACCAATTCATAAGGTTGCCTCGGGCGGTGAACTCTCTCGCTTGATGTTAGCGCTCAAATTGGTTCTGCATCAGAGTGAAGGGGCAATGACATTGATTTTTGATGAGATTGATACAGGCATTGGCGGCGCCGTTTCAGATGCTGTAGGTGAGCGCTTAAAAGCACTTTCAAAAGAGAAGCAAATCTTTTTAGTGACACACTCGCCGCAAATTGCATCGCGCGCTGATCATCATTATTTTGTGCAGAAAGATAAAAAAGAGCACTCAGAACTCTTTACATCGTCTGTTGTCACTTTAAGCTATGAGCAAAGAGTTGAGGAATTAGCTCGGATGATTTCTGGTGCACATGTCTCAGAAGAGGCAAGAGCAGCGGCTAGGACTTTGATAGCGGCTTGAGGTCTTATGTTGTAAAATAAATTGTCAATTTTTGATTTTAGACTTGACGATTTGGCTCAGATAGATTAAAAAATGATATAAGTAAGACGTGAGCGTCTTTACGGTACGCGGCGGAGTAGCTCAGTTGGTCAGAGCAGAGGAATCATAATCCTTGTGTCGGGGGTTCAAATCCCTCCTCCGCTACCAAAATCCCAGTTTAAATGCAAAACAGCCCCGAAGGGCTGATTTTTTTTATCAGAAGGCTTTTAGAAGTTATCATCTGGCGGAGGTGCAACAGGTACAGCAGGTGCGGTGCTGGCAGGTGAGGTTCTGCCTTGGTCACGAGCGCTGTCTCTTTCAATGTTGCCACTGTCTTCATCAATATAAACGATATCTGTTGTGTCTTCTGTGATTTGTTTGGATTTAGAAGGTGTACTAGGTTTACTTGGTTTAGCAATGGTCATTGTTTGCCTTTGTTGCACTTCGGTGGGTAGGGTTGTTTGTGGAACTGTCCCAAAGAATTTTGTAATCGTAGCTGGATCCGCACCCACATATTGAACAGGAACTTTATTGAGCATGGCTTGGTACCATTTACCATCGGCATAAGCGAAATAGAGGCCAGTCATAAAAGCGCCAATCACATTTCCGGATGAGTCATAGACAAATCCTTTGTAGTTTTGCGATGTAGTTAAAATTTGAGGCATTGCATTGGTTACAAGGCCAATGCGCTGACCATTTGAATCGTATAGTGTATTTGATGCCGCAAAAGAGCCCGTTCCAAATGTTGTTGAAGAGGTTCCATTGACGACAAAAGAGGGGGAACTGGAAGGCGTCGAAAAGTTAGTTGTAATAGCACCGCCCGGTAACATGATGGTTTGTGTTGTCGTTGTTGTGCCGCCTGCGACTGTTCCATTAAATTGACCTAAAGTGGCTGCCCAATCTGCAAGGCTTGAAGGTTGTGTACTTGTTGTTGTATCGTTTATGGTCAATTGACCATTCGTCACAACAGGGTTTGCATTGTTAAGATCAAGCAGGGGCATTGTTGTGCCTGAAGGGGCCTGCGGATTGCCAACAGCTGGCGTATTATTCACATATGTTGTTGTGTTAGCAGCAGGTGGGGTGCTTGTGTCGTCATTTCTATCGAGGATAAGGGTTGTTTGTCCTCCTTCAAGAATGAGTCTCTCAGCTTCTATTGAATCTGGACTCGGTGTTGGCGTGAAAGTTGAATAAGGGAGTGCCGTTAATACCTGTGGCTGAAGCATAATTGCTGGGGGCAAAGTTGTGTTAGGGTTAGTATCTCTAGAGGCTTGACTTAAGAAACCCAATCCATGTGTGTTGATGCTACTTGTCGTCTCTATCTCGGTTTTATTGCCTCCGCCAAGTGTAACATCTTTGTATGGATCAGAGGGTAAAAAGACTGGCTGATTATTTTGATTGATAACAACACCGCTGTTGAGATCAAGAGGAGCACTGGATGACGGCGCAGCAGGTGTTGTTGGGGTAAAAGTTGCAAAAGGTGCGGCCGTTAGCACTTGAGGTTGGACAATAACCGCTTGAGGGAGGGTTTGTGTTCCCTGTGGTTGTGTACCTTCAGTCGGTGTGCTATTTCCAACAGCTCCACTTGTTAGAGATTCCTTTGGGGGTGGTGGTGCTTGTTGAGAGAGAGGAGGGGTCACCAGAGTTTGATCTTTGGGTGGTAATGTTGTTGGTGCAGGCGTTGTCACTGGTTCAGTCGCTTGAGGCGTTTCTATGATTACATCCGCTGTTGGCAGAGGAGTTTTTGTTGGCTTGTCTTTAATAATCGTGCCGCCAGTCGTTGAACTGTCACTTCCCGTTGGCGTTTCAGTGGTCGGAGGTGATGTCGTTGGGGGTGCTGGTTCTTGCATCATAGAGGCGCCTGTTCCATCCTGTCCTGTTGATGTACCGCTTTCAGTTGAGGATCCAGAGCTTCCTCCGGTTGTGCCGTTTGTTGTGCCTGTGCCTCCGCTAGGTGTTTCGCCTTGAGGCGATTGTGTAGATTCAGATGGTGCTGCTGGTGTTGTACTGCTACTGTCTCCGCCGCCGCCTGTGGAGCTTCCTGATGAGCTGCCAGATCCAGTTGCACCTGAGAGCATGCTTGCTCCGGTTTCTTTTGTGTCTTCGGTTGTATTATTCGCTCCGGTAGGTGTTTCATTGCCTTGAGGTGATTGTGAGGAATCGGTTGTGCCAGGAGGTGCATCGCCTGTATTCTGACTATTGTTGTCAACGGCTTGTCCACCTTTGCCACTTCCTGCTTTATCTTCAGAATGGACAGCAGAATTTTGGTCTTCAGAGCCAAAGAATCGATGCATAAGGGATTGAATAAATAATTGGAATGAATTTTTTTCTTCACATTTTTTGTCTTTTGATTCATTTGTTTTACAGTCTTTATTGTTTTCTTCAGCATGCGTTGTTTCTGCTTGTGCCATATTGCTGAACGAGGTATTCATGACGCAGATGCCTAAAGTGGCTAAAAGAGCAAGAGCTGTTGTTGATTTTAAGTGAGAAATCGTTTTGCTTTTTGTTGTGTTTTTCATTGAGTGAGCCTCCCTAGTTAAAATATAATTATATTATAATACAAATTTTATATAAATTAATAAAAAAATGCAAAGTTCATATTTTTTATGAATTTACTTTATGAATTTATTTCTAACGGTAGGGGTGAATATCTTATGTAAATTGTGGGATTTTCGGCTTGTATTGAGTCAACAAATTCTGCTTTTAAGAGATCATTGCGTTCAAGAATCAGTTCGAAAGGCTTCTGATGTGACTGTTGATTTTCAAGAATCGCTGCGACAATTTGCTCAAGAATGTCATTTGACACAAATGATGAATGACTGAGATCAACTCTTTCTAAGTTTTTACCTTTTTTGAAAATATCAACGATACGCATATCATTTAGGTTATAAGTTGCCCTTAACGTTAGTTCTTTCATATTTGAACATTTTTCTAAAAGGTTCAAAATGCTTTCAATCGTGATTTTATTGAGATGAGAAAGGCTTAATCGCTCGAGTCTAGGGCAAGCCTGTGAGATACAATCAAGAACATCTGAATTGACATCATAACAATAATCAAGATTGAGGCTTTGTAAGTAAGCTGTATTTTTGAGAAAAGAGATAATGGCATCAGGTGTTAAAAGAATACACCAAGTGAATCTGCAGTCTGTGACAATCCGTGTTTTTCTTGAGAGGAGGCTGAGGCCTTGATTATCAATCACAGATTCAGAAAGATCAATTTTTTCATAACGTGAAATCAGAAGGCTTGGTTCAGACATGAAAAGAGCAAAAATGCCTGAATTTGGCAAACGGAGGATGTAGTGTTTGTAAAAATAAGTCTGATAGGCCGCCTGTTTGAATTGTTTACAGACAAGCGTAAAGCTTTGAAATTCTTCGTGTGTTGAGATGCGGGAGCAAATATGATCTTCAATGACACTTATAGGTAGATCAGAAAAGCTGGCTATTTGAAAATGTGCATCAGGGCTAATTTGTTGGGGGGTAATATTGAGGGTGCTGTGTTCAGGTTTCATATGACTCTCCCTTCTCCATAGATTCAGAGTACATCTCTATTTCTTAAGAAATACAGAAAATGAAGGGTGGGTCAGAAATCGAAGCTGCTCATTAGATTTTATGCTTTGGTATATGGCTGACTGTCCAAGGAGATCCAACATCTTCAAGCTTAACATGAATAGATGTGAACTTTAACTTGATAGAAGCGCCCCCTGCAAAGTGAAGCGTCATTGAGTTTTTGTCAGGAGTTTGGATAGCAAGAAGTTCTAAGATATCCATATTTTCTTCAATACCAATCGTTTTATACGATGAAATATGAGAGAAAATGAGCGCTGAATGGATACGTTTTATGTTGTCCTGATTGATTTCTGTCTTATCTATTTGCGTACATTCCCAACAAAAACGCTGAATGAGGAGCGCAAATTGTTGTTCTTCAGGCATAAAAGCCATTTCTTTCAGCGGCAAGATTGCATCTTGAACGCATGAAGACAGAACTTTGATATCTTCTAAATCTTTTGCAATGAGGCGTAGGGGCGTGAATGAAGACATTGACGTCTATTTCCGTTTTCTATAGATTTGAGCGCCACATGCTGATAATTTTTCTTCAACGCGCTCATATCCACGATCAAGATGGTAAACGCGACTCACAACTGTCTCTCCTTCAGCAGCAAGAGCGGCTAGAACAAGAGAGACAGAGGCTCTTAAGTCAGTTGCCATCACAGGTGCGCCCTTTAGTCTTTCAACGCCGTGGATCATTGCTGAGGAGCCCTGAATGTGGATATTAGCTCCCATGCGGCTTAATTCAGGCACATGCATGAATCTGTTTTCAAAGATTGTTTCTGTCACGAGGGATGTGCCATGAGCGGTACACATCAGTGCCATAAACTGGGCTTGTAAATCTGTTGGAAAGCCAGGGAAAGGCTCTGTTGTCATGTTGATGGAGGTAAGGCGGTTTCTTTCCATTTTGACATGAATGCCATTTGATGCTTGTGTCAAAGAAAGGCCTGCATCTTTTAGCGTTGCTGCAACAGCCTCAATGAGGTTGAGCTTTGCTCCTTTTAAAAGCAGTTCTCCGCCTGTAAGTCCAGCTGCCATTGCATAGGTGCCAATCTCGATTCGATCAGGAATGACTTCATGCTCAGCAGAGTGTAAAGAATCTGTGCCGATAATTTCAATGCGATCAGTGCCAAGACCTTGAATATCTGCGCCCATTTTTTGAAGGCATTCACCAAGATCGATGATCTCAGGTTCGCGTGCGGCATTGATAATAACGGTTTTGCCCTTGGCAAGACAGGCCGCCATCATAATATTTTCAGTGCCTGTGACAGAGACAATCGGCATTAAAATTTCAGAGCCAACCAATCCTTGAGGGGCTGAGGCAATGATATAGCCATCTTCAATATCAATGGTGGCTCCTAGTTTGCGCAGGGCATCAATGTGTAAATTGACAGGGCGTGTTCCGATTGCGCAGCCGCCAGGTAAAGAGACCTTCGCCTTGTGAAACCGTGCCAAAAGAGGGCCCAAAACAAGGATCGATGCACGCATTTTTCGGACGATGTCATAAGGAGCAACTGTTGAATTCACGCCGCTTGCATCCATTTCAAGCACTTTGCCTTCATGTCCGTTCAGCCCACTGCTTAAGGAATTAAAACAGAGTCCAACGCCCAATTGGTTTAACAATTCAGCCATCGATGCGATATCATTGAGATGTGGCAAATTTGTGAGACGTAAAACACCATCGCAAAGCAAGGACGCAGCCATGAGAGGTAGAGCCGCATTTTTGGCACCACTGATTTCGATTTCGCCTCTTAAGACGTTGCCGCCTTTGATCAAAATAGTGTCCATGTGATGAGTCCTTATCTATAAATGGAAGTTTGTAAAATTAAGCAGAAAGTAGGCGGGGGAGGGTAACACCAGTTTGTCCCATATATTTACCAGCTCTGTCAGCATAAGATGTCTCGCAAATATCTTTTCCTTGGAGGAAGAGAAATTGACAGATACCTTCATTTGCATAAACTTTTGCAGGCAGAGGTGTTGTGTTTGAAATTTCAAGAGTCACGTGCCCTTCCCATTCTGGCTCTAGAGGGGTTACGTTCACTATAAGGCCACAGCGTGCATAAGTTGATTTACCAAGACAAATCACCAACATATCGCGAGGGATTTTAAAATATTCAACGGTGCGTGCAAGAGCAAAGCTATTAGGCGGAATCACGCAGACATCTGTATGCAGATCAACAAAGCTGTTTGGTGAAAATTGTTTTGGATCAACAGTTGCGCTATGAACATTTGTGAAAACTTTAAATTCTGGAGCAAGGCGTGCATCATATCCATAAGATGAAAGACCGTATGAAATAACACCAGAGCCACTCTGTTTTTCAACAAAAGGGTCAATCATTTTGTGTGTTAGGCTTTTTTCACGAATCCATTTGTCTGGCATAATTGGCATTTTTTGTCCTTTTGTTTTCAATGATTCATCTTGTTAAAATCTCGCTTTCCTAATCTAAGCAAATAGTACGAAAATTGCAATCTCTTTCATCAGAAATTTGTCGGTCTGTTTCAGATGTTCATCTTTATGAATAAAAAGTAAATTGATCTCTTGACTTTTATATAATTTGAATATATATTGATTTTAATATTTTTAATGAGGAGAGATATTGAGATGGTTGCATTAAATCATTTAATGGCATGTGTGACAACACAAACAAGTCGTCACGATTCTTATTTAAATCAAGTTTCTGATAGGCTTAAGTGCGTTGCTGAAGCTTGCGCACCACACATAAGACGCAATGCAGATGGTGATGTGACATCAGTTGCATCGTTACAAAAAAGCCTGCAAGATTATACAGCGCAGTTTGCCCAAGATAATGGATTTCCGCCTCAATTAAATGATGCTCAAAGAGCTCAATTGGAAGCGGATGCAGGGTATCAGGCGATCGCACAGTCATTAGAAGAATCACAAGAAGTCCAGGAATCGATGAACACAAGAGCTCAGAAAATACTTGGATCTGCGCATTTATTTCCATCGCATTTAAGAGAATCGATCTCAGGTCAAGCCTTTCAGCAAAAAATGGGGACATATTTGCAAGCACTCGGCGTTTCTGATTTATCTTGCTTGCCAAAAGATGAAGCGAAAAGGTTGGTTACAGCGATTTTCCAAGAGATCGTGAATGAAGCTCATGCGAAAAAAATGGCTGAAATCTGGAAAATGATTTTTGAAATGTTGCTCCAAAACATGAGAAGTGCTCATTAATATCAAACACAAATTATTTTGATTAAAAAGGCGCCTTGTGGTGCCTTTTTTATTGTTTGTAAGTTATTTTCTGGTATGTATAAGAAAGTGCTTTAAAATTCAGAGCCGTCATATATGGACGCCGATGATAATACAAGAAAAAAATCGAAAGCGATGTGTATAAGGAGAATTGAAGCTGTCATATATTCGGCATCTATGCGCCATAATGGTTTCTGCATTCTGCTTTTGATCC